>NZ_JBHVEE010000075.1:0-47831 GCF_042802415.1 Streptomyces sp. NPDC057486
GCCCGGCGCCGTCGTTCCCGCCGCTACGAGCGGTGGCAGATGTATGCCAGGGTGCCCAGCAGCAGCCGCGCCTGCGGTGGCGTGGCGGCCGTGTCCAGGACCGGCGGACACAGCCAGCGGACCGGACCGAGACCGCCCTCGTCCGACGGGGGTGCGGTGATGTGGCAGCCGGGCCCCAGTGCCCGCAGATCCAGATCCGCGTCGTCCCAGCCCATCCGGTACAGCAGCTGCGGAAGTTCGGCGGCGGCGCCCGGTGCGACGAAGAACTGCGCCCTTCCGGACGGCGTCACGGCCACCGGGCCCAGCGGCAGCCCCATCCGCTCCAGCCGCACCAGCGCCCGCCGCCCCGCCTGCTCGGCGACGTCGAGCACGTCGAACGTCCGCCCCACCGGCAGGAGCATCGAAGCGCCTGGCACCTCCGCCCATGCGCGTGCCGCCGTGTCCAGCGTGGCGCCCGCCGGTACCTCGTCGGCGAACTCCAGCGGATGAGCGCCGGGGGAGAGGCAGTCGGTGTCCCCGCAGGAGCACCTCCCCGCCATGGCCCGCGCCCCCGGCGCGACGGCCCAGCCCCACAGTCCTGTGTACTCGGCCACCGCGGTGCACTCGGCCGCACGGCCTCGACGCCGTGAGCCGGATCGCATCTCCCGGATGCCGCCGATCGTGAAGCCCATGCCCCCTCCAACGGGTCCGGCTCGCCGGTGGTTACGACGCGGAGCACTGTTGTGACACTCCGTCGCCCCGACGATCCGGCAGCGCCGGGGGTCGTGCGACACGAACCACGCGCCCCTGTGCGCACCACTGCTTCCACTGCTGATCGTCGTCTGTCAAGTGAATCGCGCCGGACGGCAGGCGCGTTCCCCCAAAGGGGTGGCGAATGGTGGCGTTTCTGTCAACGCCCTCGCCGAGGCGGTGATCGGGGGATTACCGTCGGTACACGAACCATGGAAGTATGTGCGCCTGCGGGTATGCCGGAGGCAATCCGATTTCCTGTTCGATGGCGCCCCACCCCCAAAGGGACGGCTTTGGATCACGGCAATCTGATAGTGGTTCGCGCGACAGTATTCAGAGGGATGGGGGCGTTCCAGTGAGTGGCAGCGGCGCAGGCGATACGAATGCCGGTAAGCGCCCCAACGGGCAATTGGGATCATGGTTCGTGCGCAGCGGCTGGTCGAAGGGCGAGCTGGCGCGGCAGGTGAACCGCAGGGCACGCCAGATGGGCGCCCACCACATCAGCACCGACACCTCCCGGGTGCGGCGCTGGCTCGACGGCGAGCAGCCGCGCGAACCGATCCCGCGCATCCTTTCCGAGCTCTTCTCCGAGCGCTTCGGCACCGTCGTCGCCGTCGAGGACATCGGACTGCGCTCCGCCCATCAGTCACCGTCGGTGTCCGGCGTCGACCTGCCCTGGGCGGGCCCGCAGACCGTCGCCCTCCTCAGCGAGTTCTCCCGCAGTGACCTGATGCTTGCCCGCCGCGGCTTCCTCGGCACCTCGCTCGCCCTCGCCGCGGGTCCCACCCTCATCGAACCCATGCAGCGCTGGCTGGTGCCGGTCCCCGTCGCGGCACCCGCGGAGCCCGAGCCGGCGACCGCCGCCCGGCGTCCCTCCCGGCTCTCCGGCCCCGAGCTCGACCTGCTGGAATCCACCACCGTGATGTTCCGCCAGTGGGACGCGCAGTGCGGCGGCGGACTGCGACGCAAGGCCGTCGTGGGCCAGCTTCACGAGGTCACCGACCTGTTGCAGGAACCGCAGCCCGCGGCCACCGCCAAGCGGCTCTTCCGGTGTGCGGCGGAACTCGCCGAACTGGCGGGCTGGATGAGTTACGACGTCGGTCTCCAGCCCACGGCCCAGAAGTACTTCGTCCTCGGGCTGCACGCCGCGAAGGAGGCCGGCGACAAACCGCTGGGCAGTTACGTCCTGTCGAGCATGAGCCGCCAGATGATCCATCTCGGACGGCCCGACGACGCCCTCGAACTCATCCATCTCGCCCAGTACGGCAGCCGGGACTGCGCCACCCCGCGCACCCAGGCCATGCTGTATGCGATGGAGGCCCGCGCGTACGCCAACATGGGCCAGCCGAGCAAGTGCAAGCGAGCCGTCCGAATGGCCGAGGACACCTTTCTCGACGCCGGGATCGACGGCGAGCCGGAGCCGGACTGGATCCGCTTCTTCTCCGAGGCCGAACTGAACGGCGAGAACTCCCACTCGTACCGTGACCTCGCCTATGTGGCCGGCCGCAGCCCCACGTACGCCTCGCTCGCAGAGCCTGTCATGGAGAAGGCCGTCGAGCTCTTCGGTGAGGACGACGAGCACCAGCGGTCGTACGCGCTGAACCTGGTCGGCCTCGCCACCGTCCATCTCCTCAAGCGCGAACCCGAACAGTCCACGGTGCTCGCCGAGCGGGCCCTGCGGGTCGCCAAGAAGGTCCGCTCCGAGCGCGTCAACACCCGGCTGCGGAAGACCGTCGACACCGCTGCCAGGGACTTCGGCGACATTCCCGCGGTTGCACAACTCACCGATCTGCTCACCGAGCAGCTGCCCGAGACCGCCGAAGCGGTCTGACCGGGCACCCCTCACCCCGGCCACGACGATCACCCCGCACAGACCGACTTCGGCTCCCCCTTGCCAGGTCAGCGGGTGATCGGCGTGGCCGGTTCGCGTTCCCGTTCCCGTACTCCAGAGTTGTAACCGCACCGTATGCGGCCACGGCCGCAGGGTAGGCCCGGCCGCGGATACGCCACTCGCGGTTCATGGGGACGTAACACGCCACGCCTCTTCGTCACTGTGGCGAAACACCGTGCGGCATCGGCGGAAACCGCGCTGGGCGAATCTCATGGCGCATAACCGGCCCGCACCTTTTCCACAGTGGTCCCGCACGTTTCGCCCCCCGCGGCCGCTCCGACGACGAGGAGACGCCGATGCCCCCAGGCATCACGACGCTTGCCGCAGACGCCCCGACGCTGTCTGCCGCCAACACCGGGTTCATGCTCATCTGCTCGGCCCTGGTGATGATCATGACCCCGGGTCTGGCCTTCTTCTACGGAGGCATGGTCCGCGTCAAGAGCACCCTCAACATGCTGATGATGAGCTTCATCAGCCTCGGGATCGTCACGATCCTGTGGGTGCTGTACGGATTCAGTCTCGCCTTCGGCACCGACATCGGCTCTCTCATCGGCTGGAGTTCGGACTTCGCAGGCCTGAGCGGGATCGGCATCACCCAGCTCTGGGACGGCTACACGATCCCGATCTACGTCTTCGCCGTCTTCCAGCTGATGTTCGCGGTCATCACTCCGGCGCTGATCAGCGGCGCCCTCGCCGACCGCGTCAAGTTCACCTCCTGGGCGCTGTTCGTCGTCCTGTGGGTGACCGTCGTCTACTTCCCGGTCGCGCACTGGGTCTGGGGCGCCGGCGGCTGGCTCTTCGAGCTCGGTGTCATCGACTTCGCCGGTGGTACGGCGGTCCACATCAACGCGGGTGCGGCAGCCCTCGGCGTGATCCTCGTCATCGGCAAGCGGGTCGGCTTCAAGAAGGACCCGATGCGGCCCCACAGCCTCCCGCTCGTCATGCTCGGCGCCGGTCTCCTGTGGTTCGGCTGGTTCGGCTTCAACGCCGGCTCGTGGCTCGGCAACGACGACGGTGTGGGCGCGGTCATGTTCGTCAACACGCAGGTCGCCACCGCCGCCGCGATGCTCGCCTGGCTCGGTTACGAGAAGCTCCGCCACGGTTCCTTCACCACTCTCGGCGCCGCTTCCGGCGCGGTTGCCGGCCTCGTCGCCATCACCCCGTCCGGCGGCGCGATCAGCCCGCTCGGTGCCATCGCCGTCGGTGCCATCGCCGGTGTGCTCTGCGCGATGGCGGTCGGCCTCAAGTACAGGTTCGGCTACGACGACTCCCTGGACGTCGTCGGCGTCCACCTCGTCGGCGGTGTCGCGGGCTCGCTCCTCATCGGCTTCTTCGCCACCGGCGGTGTCCAGTCCGACGCCAAGGGCCTCTTCTACGGCGGCGGCCTCGACCAGCTCGGCAAGCAGGCCGTCGGGGTCTTCGCCGTCCTCGCGTACTCTCTGGTCGTCTCCGCGGCGCTCGCCTTCCTCCTCGACAGGACGATCGGCATGCGGGTCGACGAGGACGACGAGATCTCCGGTATCGACCAGGTCGAACACGCCGAGACCGCGTACGACTTCAGCGGCGCCGGCGGCGGTGCGGCCCCGCGTACGGCCTCCGCACCGGCATCGGAGACCACGGCAGCAGCGCAGACCAAGAAGGTGGACGCATGAAGCTCATCACGGCAGTCGTGAAGCCGCACCGGCTCGACGAGATCAAGGAGGCCCTCCAGGCCTTCGGCGTCCAGGGCCTCACGGTCACGGAGGCCAGCGGATACGGGCGCCAGCGCGGCCACACCGAGGTCTACCGGGGAGCCGAGTACACCGTCGACCTCGTCCCCAAGATCCGTATCGAGGTCCTCGTCGAGGACGAGGACGCCGAACAGCTCATCGATGTCGTGGTCAAGGCAGCCCGAACCGGCAAGATCGGAGACGGCAAGGTCTGGAGCGTTCCCGTCGAGACAGCCGTACGGGTCCGCACCGGTGAACGCGGCCCGGACGCACTCTGACCGACGGCCTCGCAAACTGAAAGGCAGCTGGGTGACGAGCACCGAAGTGACCACCGAATCCGAAGACTCGGGACCCAGCGGCTACGCGGCGGCCCGGCTGCGCCTCCTCCAGGAGAAGGCGCAGCCCGGGCCGCCGCGCCGTGCGGCCCTCGCCTCACTCACGGACGACTGGCTGACCGCCCTGTTCGCCACCGCCACCGAACAGACCGGCGTCCGCGGCGCCGCGCTCGTCGCCGTCGGCGGCTACGGCCGCGGCGAACTCTCCCCGCGCAGCGACCTCGACCTCGTGCTCCTGCACGACGGCAGCGCCGGCGCCGGAGCCATCGCCTCCCTCGCCGACCGCATCTGGTATCCCGTCTGGGACCTCGGCCTCGCCCTCGACCACTCCGTACGGACCCCCGGCGAAGCCCGGAAGGCGGCCGCCGAGGACCTCAAGGTGCAGCTCGGACTGCTCGACGCCCGGCCCGTCGCGGGAGACCGCGGCCTGGTCGCCGCGATGCGCACCACGATCCTCGCCGACTGGCGGAACCAGGCTCCCAAACGGCTTCCCGCCCTCGACGAACTCTGCCGCGAACGCGCCGAACGCCAGGGCGAGCTCCAGTTCCTCCTCGAACCCGACCTGAAAGAGGCCCGCGGCGGCCTGCGCGACGCGACCGCCCTGCGCGCCGTCGCCGCCTCCTGGGTCGCCGACGCCCCCCGTGAAGGCCTCGCCGAGGCCCGCCGCATCCTCCTCGACGCCCGCGACGCCCTGCACCTGACCACGGGCCGCGCCACCGACCGCCTCGCTCTCCAGGAGCAGGACCAGGTCGCCACCGCCCTCGGCCTCCTCGACGCCGACGCACTGCTGCGCCAGGTGTACGAGGCCGCGCGCACCGTCTCGTACGCCACCGACGTCACCTGGCGCGAGGTCCACCGCGTGCTGCGCGCCCGGTCCGTTCGCCCCCGGCTGCGCGCCATGCTGGGCGGCGGCAAGACCGCCGCCACCGAACGCACCCCACTCGCCGAAGGCGTCGTCGAGGCCGACGGCGAGGTCGTCCTCGCCCGCACGGCCCGCCCCGAACACGACGCCGTGCTCGTCCTGCGCGCCGCCGCCGCGGCCGCCCAGTCCGAACTGCCGATCTCCCGCCACGTCGTGCGCCACCTCGCCGCCGCCGCCCGCCCGCTGCCCGTGCCCTGGCCCGCCGAGGCCCGTGAGGAACTCGTCACCCTGCTCGGCGCGGGCGAGGCCACCGTCCCCGTCTGGGAGGCCCTCGAAGCGGAAGGGCTGATCACCCGGCTGCTGCCCGACTGGGAACGCGTCCACTGCCGCCCGCAGCGCAACCCCGTCCACACCTGGACCGTCGACCGGCACCTCGTCGAAGCGGCCGTCCGCGCCTCCTCGCTCACCCGCCGCGTCGGCCGCCCCGACCTCCTGCTCGTCGCCGCCCTGCTCCACGACATCGGCAAGGGCTGGCCCGGCGACCACTCCGTCGCCGGGGAGGTCATCGCCCGCGACGTCGCCGCCCGGATCGGCTTCGACCAGCACGACGTGGGCGTCATCGCCACGCTCGTGCGCCACCATCTGCTGCTCGTCGAGACCGCCACCCGTCGTGACCTCGACGACCCGGCCACCGTCCGCTCCGTCGCCACCGCCGTCGGCAGCGCGTCCACGCTGGAGCTCCTGCACGCCCTCACCGAGGCCGACGCGCTCGCCACCGGGCCCGCCGCCTGGTCCACCTGGCGCGCCTCCCTCGTCGCCGATCTCGTCACACGTGTCGCCGCGGTCCTCGCCGGCGAGGCAACCGCCGATCCGGAACCCGTCGAACCCAGTGCCGAACAGGAACGGCTGGCCATCGAGGCGCTGCGCACCGGCGAACCCGTCCTCGCCCTGCACGCCCAGGCCGAGACCCCGGACGAGGACGGCGAACCGGAACCCATCGGTGTCGAACTCCTCATCGCCCTCCCCGACCGCCCGGGCGTCCTGCCCGCCGCCGCCGGAGTCCTCGCCCTGCACCGCCTGACCGTCCGCGCGGCCGACCTGCGCGCCGTCGAACTGCCCACCGAGCTCGGCGAGTGCGTCGACGTGCTGCTGCTCAGCTGGCGGGTGGCGGCGGAGTACGGCTCCCTGCCGCAGGCAGCCCGGCTCCGCGCCGATCTCGTCCGCGCCCTGGACGGTTCCCTCGACATCCCGGCCCGTCTCGCCGAACGCGAAGCCGCCTACCCGCGGCGCCGCGGGGTGAAGGCGCCACCACCTCGGGTGACGGTCGCGGCGGCGGGCTCGCGGCTCGCGACCGTGATCGAGGTGCGTGCCCAGGACGCCCCGGGGCTGCTGCACCGGATCGGGCGGGCGCTGGAACAGAGCACGGTCCGGGTGCGCAGCGCACACGCGTCGACGCTCGGTGCCAACGCGGTGGATGCCTTCTATGTCACAGGGGCGGACGGGGAGCCGCTGTCCGACGCACGCGCAACAGAGCTGGCCCGAGAGGTCGAGCGGGCTCTGGGCTGACCCCCGCGACCACGCGGAAGGGCCCTCGTCCGTCACGAGAAACGGGCGAGGGCTTTGCGTTTCCCGGCGTCCGGATACCCTTGGGGACGACTGACCTGCACCCGACCCCGACCCTGAGGACCGACGAGCGCCGTGTTCGATACTCTCTCCGACCGCCTTAGCGCGACTTTCAAGAACCTCAGGGGCAAGGGCCGCTTGTCCGAGGCGGACATCGACGCCACGGCCCGCGAGATCCGTATCGCCCTGCTCGAGGCCGATGTCGCGCTTCCCGTCGTGCGCGCTTTCATCGCCAACGTCAAGGACCGGGCGCGCGGCGTCGAGGTCTCCCAGGCGCTGAACCCCGCCCAGCAGGTCGTCAAGATCGTCAACGAGGAGCTTGTCGGCATCCTCGGTGGCGAGACCCGGCGGCTGCGGTTCGCCAAGAACCCGCCCACCGTGATCATGCTCGCGGGTCTGCAGGGTGCCGGTAAGACCACCCTCGCCGGAAAGCTCGGCCTCTGGCTCAAGGGCCAGGGCCACTCCCCGCTGCTCGTCGCCTGTGACCTCCAGCGCCCCAACGCCGTCAACCAGCTGAGCGTCGTCGCCGACCGCGCCGGTGTGGCGGTCTACGCCCCGCAGCCGGGCAACGGCGTCGGTGACCCGGTCCAGGTTGCCAAGGACTCCATCGAGCACGCCCGGGCCAAGCAGTACGACGTGGTCATCGTCGACACCGCCGGCCGCCTCGGTATCGACGAGGAGCTGATGCAGCAGGCCGCGGACATCCGCGACGCCGTCAGCCCCGACGAGATCCTCTTCGTCGTCGACGCGATGATCGGCCAGGACGCGGTCAACACCGCCGAGGCCTTCCGCGACGGCGTCGGTTTCGACGGTGTGGTGCTCTCCAAGCTCGACGGTGACGCCCGCGGTGGTGCGGCCCTGTCGATCGCCCACGTCACGGGCAAGCAGATCATGTTCGCGTCGAACGGTGAGAAGCTCGAGGACTTCGACGCCTTCCACCCCGACCGCATGGCGTCCCGCATCCTCGACATGGGTGACCTGCTCACCCTGATCGAGCAGGCGGAGAAGACCTTCAGCCAGGAAGAGGCCGCCAAAATGGCCTCCAAGCTGGCGTCCAGCAAGGGCAAGGACTTCACCCTCGACGACTTCCTGGCCCAGATGGAGCAGGTCAGGAAGATGGGCTCCATCTCCAAGCTGCTCGGCATGCTGCCCGGCATGGGGCAGATCAAGGACCAGATCAACAACATCGACGAGCGCGACGTGGACCGTACCGCCGCGATCATCAAGTCGATGACGCCGCACGAGCGCCAGGAACCGACGATCATCAACGGTTCGCGCCGGGCCCGTATCGCCAAGGGCTCCGGTGTCGAGGTGTCCGCCGTGAAGAACCTGGTGGAGCGGTTCTTCGAGGCGCGCAAGATGATGTCGAAGATGGCGCAGGGCGGCGGCATGCCGGGCATGCCGGGGATGCCCGGCATGGGTGGCGGCGCGGGCCGGCAGAAGAAGCAGGTCAAGCAGGCCAAGGGCAAGCGCAAGAGCGGCAACCCGATGAAGCGGAAGGCCGAGGAGCAGGCCGCTGCCGCCCGTCGCGAGCAGGCGGCGGCGCAGGGTGGCGCGTTCGGTCTTCCGGCGCAGGACGACCAGAACTTCGAGCTTCCCGAGGCTTTCAAGAAGTTCACGGGCTGACACCCGACGCCCGCAGGGGCGCACAGGCAAGGGGCATTCGCCATGGGCGGGTGCCCCTTCCCCGTGCCACCCGGTTGCGCGCCCGTGTCGTGTCGGTGTCCCTCCACGGGCCCAGCAGACGGCTTCTCGGAGGGCTTTGGTTGTATTTCTCCTTTAATGTCGGCTCAACGGCTGTCGGCAGAGGAGCGCGCGTGACCAATCCCGTACCGCCACGCGATCGGACCGACCAGCCGTGGCGCTCGGAAGGTGCCCCACCGCCCACACCGCCGGGCCGGAAGATGCCGGGCGGCTGGGGCGGACTGCTGCTGACCGCACTGGCCGTCTATCTGCTCGCCAACCTGGTGCTGTCCTTCTTCAACGGGAGGAACGAGCCGACCATCGCGTACACGGAGTTCAGCAAGCAGGTCACGGCGGGCAACGTCTCCAAGATCTACTCCAAGGGCGATGCCATCCAGGGGCAGCTCAAGAAGGGGGCGAAGATCCCGGGCACCGACGAGACGTACACCAAGTTCGTCACCCAGCGGCCCGCGTTCGCCGACGACAACCTCTGGGCCGAGCTGGTGAAGGACGACGTCACCGTCACCGCCGAGCCGGTCGTCAAGGAACGCAGTTTCCTCGCCAACCTGCTGATCTCGCTGGCACCGATGCTGCTGCTCGTCCTGCTCTGGGTGCTCATCGCCCGGCGGATGTCCCGGGGCATGGGCGGCGGGATGGGCGGCTTCGGCCGCAAGGCCCCGCCCAAACCGGTCGAACTGGAGGCGGGCAAGCGCACCACCTTCGAGGATGTGGCCGGCATCGACGAGGTCGAGGGCGAACTCAACGACGTCGTCGACTTCCTGAAGAACCCGCAGCAGTACCGGCGGATGGGCGCCCGGATGCCCGGGGGAGTGCTGCTCGCGGGTCCGCCCGGCACCGGAAAGACACTCCTGGCGCGGGCCGTCGCCGGCGAGGCGGGCGTGCCGTTCTTCTCCGCCTCCGCCTCCGAGTTCATCGAGATGATCGTCGGCGTCGGTGCCGGCCGGGTACGGGAACTGTTCGCGGAGGCCCGCAAGGTCGCCCCCGCCATCGTCTTCATCGACGAGATCGACACCATCGGCAGGGCCCGCGGCGGCGGCTCCGGCATGGGCGGCCATGACGAGCGCGAACAGACGCTGAACCAGATCCTCACCGAGATGGACGGCTTCTCCGGCTCGGAAGGCGTCGTCGTCCTCGCCGCGACCAACCGCGCCGACGTCCTCGACCCCGCCCTCACCCGGCCCGGCCGCTTCGACCGGATCGTCCAGGTGAGCCCTCCCGACCGGACCGGCCGGGAGGCCATCCTGAAGATCCACACCCGGCAGATCCCGCTCTCCGAGGACGTGAGTCTCGGTCAGGTGGCGCGGACGACGCCCGGCATGACCGGTGCCGACCTCGCCAACCTCGCCAACGAAGCCGCGCTTCTCGCCGTCAAGCGCCAGCAGTCCGAGGTCAGCCAGACCGACCTGTCGGACGCCCTGGAGAAGGTCCAGCTCGGAGCCGAAAGACCGCTCGTCATGCCGGAGGAGGAGCGGCGCAGGACCGCGTACCACGAGAGCGGCCACGCCCTGCTCGGCATGGTCCAGCCGGGCGCCGACCCCGTGCGCAAGGTGACCATCGTGCCGCGCGGCAGGGCCCTCGGCGTCACTCTCTCGACGCCGGACGCCGACAGGTACGCGTACACCGAGCAGTATCTGCGCGGCCGCATCATCGGTGCCCTCGGCGGTATGGCCGCGGAACAGCTGGTCTACGAAGTGGTCACCACGGGCTCGGAGAGTGACCTGGAACAGGTCACCAATCTGGCGCGCGGAATGGTCGGACGCTGGGGGATGAGCAGCAGGGTCGGCAGGCTGACGGCGATCCCGGGCGACGTCCAGCAGGCGTACGGGCTCTCGGCGGCGCCGGCCACGCTGGACGCCGTGGACGACGAGATGCGGCGCATCGTCGACGAGTGCTACATCGAGGCGCAGCGGCTGCTGGGCGAGCACCGGGAGAAGCTGGACGCGCTGGCGGCGGCGCTGCTGCAGAACGAGACGCTGGACGAGGAGGCGGCCTACCGGGCGGCCGGCATCCCGCGCCTGGCCAAGTAGGACCGCCCCATCGCGTTCGCACCGGCTTCAGGAGGTGCAGACGAGATAGCGGAAGACATTCGGCATCCACACCGTGCCGTCCTGGCGCCGGTGCGGGTGCAGTGCCTCCGCGACCTCCTTCTCCACCTGGGAGCGGTCCGTCGCCCGCACCGCCGCATCGAACAGCCGCGTCGACAGCAGCCCGCGCACCGCACTGTCCAGGTCCGCGTAGCCGAACGGGCACGCCACCCGCCCCGAGCCGTTCGGATTCAGTCCGGCCCGGAACGCCACGTCCTCCAGATCGTCCCTGCGCGCCGGGCGCCACCCACCCGCGCGGGGCGCCCGGGCCCCGTCGGTGAGCCGGGCCGCCACCCGGAGCACTGCCGCGGTCGCGCACCGCTCGGGGGGACCCCAGCCGGTCAGCACCACCGAGCTGCCCCGGGCGAGCAGCGGCAGGGCGGACTCCAGGGCGGGCAGCAGCCCTTCGGAGTCACCCGCCGAACAGCCGATCGGGGAGAACACGGTGAGCAGGTTGTACGGGACACCGTCGGCCGGTGCGACGGCGGACGGATCACCGGCGAAGAGTTGGGGCGGCCCGGCCGGGGCCGGATCGGGGCCGCCGTCCCACGCCGCTTCCGGCAGCAGCCGTTCGCGGGCCAGATCAAGGCGTTCACGGTCGGTGTCGACGCCGGTCACGCGCGCCCCGCGGGCGGCCGCGATCAGCAGCGCGAGCCCGGAGCCGCAGCCGAGGGAGAGCATCCGCGTACCGGCTCCGACTTCGAGCCGGTCGTACACCGCTTCGTACAGCGGCGCGAGCATCCGCTCCTGGATCTCGGCCCAGTCACGAGCACGGGTTCCGGGGTCCATCGGGGCGGACGGATCTGTCTGCCCGTGGTGCCGGACGAGCGTTGGTGTCATGGAAAGCGCCCCAATCCGCCGAGAGGTAGGTCGTTCCCGAGTGATGGACGGCCCCCGCGTGTGCGTGCCCGCACTCCCCCCGTATGTCAGAGAACTGCGCATCCGCGACCGCGTCCAGAGGGCGGAGGGCAATGGTTGTGCGCCTCGGTCGTGCGCCCCCGCAGACGGTCGGCCGTGACCGGTCCCGTCACTCCGTGGGAAAGGCGATGTCGCCGTACGATGCGCGCCATGGCAAAAGCACCCGTTCTCACACCCCAGGCCGAGGACTTTCCCCGCTGGTACCAGGATCTGATCAACAAGGCCGAACTTGCGGACAACGGCCCGGTGCGCGGCACCATGGTCATCCGACCGTACGGATACAGCCTGTGGGAGCGGATGCAGCAGGAGATGGATGCCCGCATCAAGGACGCGGGCGCCCAGAACGCCTACTTCCCGCTCTTCATCCCCCAGTCTTACCTGACACGCGAGGCCCAGCACGTCGAGGGCTTCGCACCCGAGCTGGCCATCGTCACCCACGGCGGCGGGAAGGACCTCGAAGAGCCCGTGGTGGTGCGGCCGACGTCCGAAACGATCATCAATGAGTACTTCTCGAAATGGGTGCAGAGCTACCGGGATCTGCCCCTGCTGATCAACCAGTGGGCGAACGTCGTCCGCTGGGAGATGCGTCCGCGGGTCTTTCTCCGTACGACCGAATTCCTCTGGCAGGAGGGGCACACGGCCCACGCGACCTACGAGGACGCCCGCGACTACGCCGCGTACATCCACCGGGACGTCTACGCGGACTTCATGACCCAGGTCCTGGGCATCGATGTGGTGCTCGGCCGCAAGACCCCGAGCGAACGGTTCGCGGGCGCCATCAACACCCTCACGCTCGAATCGATGATGGGCGACGGCAAGGCCCTGCAGATGGGTACGAGCCATGAGCTCGGCACCAATTTCGCCAAGGCGTTCCACACCGAGTACCTGTCCCGGGAGGGCAGGCAGGAGCTGGTCTGGCAGACCTCCTGGGGCTCCTCGACCCGGATGGTCGGCGGCCTGATCATGTCCCACGGTGACGACCGGGGGCTCCGCGTCCCGCCGCGGCTCGCCGCCGTGCAGGTGGTCGTCCTCGCGATCAAGGAGGACGAGGCGGTACTGACCGCGGTCCGTGAGATCGGCGACCGGCTGCGCGAGGCCGGGATCAGGGTCCGGATCGACGACCGGACCGACACCCCGTTCGGCCGCCGCGCGGTCGACTGGGAGCTGAAGGGCGTGCCCGTTCGGATCGAGATCGGTCCGCGCGACCTGGAGAACGGCACCGCGATGCTGGCCCGCCGCATCCCGGGCGGGAAGGAGCCGGTCGCGATCGAGGCACTGCCGGCCCTGCTCCCGGCGGTCCTGGAGGAGGACCAGGCGACGCTGCTGCGCGAGTCCCGGGCCCGCCGCGAGTCCCGTACCAGCGAGGTGTCCACCGTCGACGAGGCCGCGGAGGCGGCGGCAGCGGGCGGCTGGGCGCGTATTGCGTGGGACGTCCTCGGTCCGGCGGGGGAGGCCCGGCTCGCGGAGCACGGGGCGTCGGTGCGGTGTCTGGTGGCCGAGGACGGGTCGGTGCCGGTGTCGGACGACGCCCCGGGTAGTGTCGCCGTCGTGGCCCGCGCCTACTGAGGCCCCCCGGCGCTCCCGGAGCCGTCGGAACCCCGGCGCGGAGGCATTGTCTACGCACCGGGGCGTACCCGGCACTACGTACCACCTTGGTGTGAGCTGTGAGAGTTCTCCACAGATCGGCGCACCCGCCCTCGTCAGGGCGCATCAACGGCAACTGACTGGTACGTGCAATTTATTTGGGATGCCCCGGAATAGGAACACCGGGGCACTCGCGCTCGTTGTCACGACGTGAGCACGACACCACCTGTACTTGCCGCAGAGCTGGCACAGGCGTGGGCCGACATTCAGCGGTACCACCCCGAGCTGCCCGATCTTGCCGCGCCAGAGTCCCTGATCGGAGAGTCCTCGTCCGCCTGTGGCGCCGAGCTCTCCTTCGAGCGACTGCTGCATGAGGCAGTCCATGGAATCGCCGCCGCACGAGGTGTCCGCGACACCTCCCGCGCCGGCCGCTACCACAACCGCAGATTCCTCGCGATCGCCGAGGAGTTGGGCCTCGATCATGCCGAGGAACCCCACCCCAGCAGTGGCTTCTCGCTGGTCACGCTCAATCCCGAGGCGAAGCGGAGGTACCGCCCGACGATCGAGCGGCTGCAGCGCGCCCTCAAGGCGCACACGGTCGCCACCGCCGCCGACACCAAGCGCTCCTTCCGCGGGCCGGCCGCCCGGCACGGCTCCTCCGGCGGAGGCGTGCGGGTCAAGGCCGTCTGCGACTGCGGACGCAACGTCCGGGTCGTTCCCTCGGTCCTCGCCCAGGCGCCGATCGTCTGCGGGGGCTGCGGGAAGCCGTTCCGGATCCCGGAAGCAGCGGTCGCGGTGGGGTGACCCGACGTGGTGTGGCACAATGGCAAGCTGTACTCGACAGTCGAACAGGACCCCTCTCTCCTCCGGCTGACGCGTCCATCGGGCACCCGAGTACCGCAACCCCACGTGGCATCTTCGTTGTGCCCAACCACGTCATAGACCAGGAGACACCACTTCCGTGGCAGTCAAGATCAAGCTGAAGCGTCTGGGCAAGATCCGTTCGCCTCACTACCGCATCGTCGTCGCCGACTCCCGTACCCGCCGTGACGGCCGGGCCATCGAGGAGATCGGCCTGTACCACCCGGTGCAGAACCCCTCGCGCATCGAGGTCAACTCGGAGCGTGCGCAGTACTGGCTGTCTGTCGGCGCTCAGCCGACCGAGCCGGTTCTCGCGATCCTGAAGCTCACCGGTGACTGGCAGGCCCACAAGGGTCTCCCGGCCCCCGCGCCGCTGCTGCAGCCGGAGCCCAAGGCTGACAAGCGCGCCCTGTTCGAGGCCCTGGCCAAGGACACCGGCGAGGAGTCCAAGGGCGAGGCCATCACGCAGAAGGCAAAGAAGTCCGACAAGAAGGCTGACGAGGCTGCTGACGCTGCCGCGCCCGCCGAGTCGACCGAGGCCTGAGCATGCTCGAGGAGGCTCTCGAGCACCTCGTGAAGGGCATCGTCGACAACCCCGACGATGTGCAGGTCGCCTCGCGCAACCTGCGCCGTGGTCGTGTGCTGGAGGTCCGGGTTCACCCCGATGACCTCGGCAAGGTGATCGGCCGCAACGGCCGCACCGCACGCGCGCTGCGAACGGTCGTGGGCGCCATCGGCGGCCGTGGCATCCGCGTCGACCTCGTCGACGTGGACCAGGTTCGCTGACAGAGTTGAACACCGGCACGGGCCGGGGAGGGCCATGCGCCCGCCCCGGCCCGTCGTCGTATGACAGGAGAGACACAAGGTGCAGCTGGTAGTTGCGCGGATCGGCCGCGCCCACGGCATCAAGGGCGAGGTCACCGTCGAGGTACGCACGGACGAGCCGGAGCTCAGGCTCGGTCCCGGGGCCGTACTCACCACCGACCCGGCCGCGAACGGACCGCTGACGATCGAGGTCGGCCGGGTGCACAGTGGCAGGCTGCTGCTGCGGTTCGAGGGCGTACGGGACCGTACGGCCGCCGAGGCCCTCCGGAACACCCTGCTGATCGCCGACGTCGACCCGGCGGAACTTCCGGAGGACCCCGAGGAGTTCTACGACCACCAGCTCATCGACCTCGATGTGGTCCTCGCCGACGGCACCGAGATCGGCCGGATCACCGAGATCTCGCACCTGCCGTCCCAGGACCTCTTCATCGTCGAGCGCCCGGACGGCAGCGAGGTGATGATTCCGTTCGTCGAGGAGATCGTCACCGAGATCGATCTGGAGGAGCAGCGCGCGGTCATCACCCCGCCGCCCGGCCTGATCGACGACAGCCAGGCCGTGGTCGCCTCCGCGCGGGACGACGAGGCCGCCGAGCAGGAGAACGAAGCCTGATGCGGCTCGACGTCGTCACGATCTTTCCCGAGTACCTGGAACCGCTGAACGTCTCGCTCGTCGGCAAGGCCCGCGCCCGCGGGCGCCTCGATGTGCACGTGCGCGATCTGCGGCACTGGACGTACGACCGGCACAACACGGTCGACGACACCCCGTACGGCGGCGGTCCCGGCATGGTCATGAAGACCGGGCCGTGGGGCGACGCCCTGGACGAGGTGCTGGCGGACGGGTACGAGGCGGGGGCGCACTCTCCGGTGCTCGTGGTGCCGACGCCCAGCGGCCGCCCGTTCACCCAGAAGCTCGCCGTGGAGCTCTCCGAGCGACCGTGGCTGATCTTCACCCCGGCCCGCTACGAGGGCATCGACCGTCGGGTGATGGACGAGTACGCCACGCGGATGCCGGTCGTCGAGGTCTCCATCGGCGACTACGTGCTGGCCGGCGGGGAAGCCGCCGTACTGGTGATCACGGAGGCGGTGGCCCGGCTGCTGCCCGGCGTGCTCGGTAACGTCGAGTCGCACCGCGACGACTCCTTCGCGCCCGGCGCCATGGCCGATCTGCTGGAGGGGCCGGTCTTCACCAAGCCGCCCGAGTGGCGCGGCCGGGGCATTCCGGACGTCCTGCTCAGCGGTCATCACGGGAAGATCGCGCGCTGGCGGCGGGACGAGGCGTTCCGCCGCACCGCGCTCAACCGGCCCGATCTGATCGAGCGCTGCGAGGCGAGTGCCTTCGACAAGAAGGACCGTGAGATCCTCTCCATCCTCGGCTGGTCCCCGGAGCCCGGTGGCCGATTTTGGCGCAGGCCCGAAGCCGTGGAAGAATGAGCCGCTGCTGTACGTCCGGTGTGCGCCCCTGCCACAGGGGGAACGACGCCCGCCCGACGCGATCAGCACCCCATCTCCTTACGATCTCCCGTCGATGACCTGTGGCATCGGCGAAGAAAGCAGACAACATGGCTTCCCTGCTCGATGGCGTCAACGCCGCTTCCCTGCGTACGGACGTTCCGGCGTTCCGTCCCGGTGACACCGTCAACGTCCACGTGCGAGTGATCGAGGGCAACCGCTCCCGTATCCAGCAGTTCAAGGGCGTAGTCATCCGCCGCCAGGGCTCTGGCGTCAGCGAGACCTTCACGGTCCGCAAGGTCTCCTTCAGCGTCGGCGTC
This sequence comes from Streptomyces sp. NPDC057486, assembly GCF_042802415.1. NCBI lineage: Bacteria > Bacillati > Actinomycetota > Actinomycetes > Kitasatosporales > Streptomycetaceae > Streptomyces > Streptomyces sp. NPDC057486. The sequence continues at coordinate 16,895 of NZ_JBHVEE010000075.1, forward strand.
GAGCGCACCTTCCCGGTGCACAGCCCGATCTTCGAGAAGATCGAGCTCGTCACCCGCGGTGACGTCCGTCGCGCCAAGCTGTACTACCTCCGTGAGCTGCGCGGCAAGGCCGCGAAGATCAAGGAGAAGCGCGACAACTGAGCTAACTCCCAGCTCCGCGGCTCGGCCGGATAAACTCTGGCTCCGATGGACACGGAAGCAAAGCACACGGAGCGCGACCGCTCCTCCACACCCGAAGCAGGGGCGGAGGAGAGGTCGCGCTCTTCGCGTATTTTGGACCGGTTCGCCTCGCTGTCGTGGCGGCGTGCGGCCTTCCTCGGCGCTGTCTGCTCGGTCTTCCTGCTGCTCTTCAGTACTTATGTGCTGCAGCCGTTCCTGATCCCCAGTGGCTCGATGGAGTCCACCCTGCGGGTGGGGGACCGGGTGCTCGTCAACAAACTGGCGTACCGTTTCGGCTCCGTACCGCACCGCGGTGACGTGGTGGTCTTCGACGGCACCGGCTCCTTCGTCCAGGTGGCACCCGCCGAGAACCCCGTCACCGGGCTGCTGCACGGCGCGGCAGCGTCCCTGGGGCTGGCGGAACCTGCCGAGACCGACTTCGTGAAGCGGGTGGTGGGCGTGGGCGGCGACCGGGTGGTCTGCTGCGACAAGCAGGGCAGGATCGAGGTGAACGGGGCGCCGTTGGACGAGGAGTACCTCCATTCCGGCGACGCCCCGTCCCGGGTGGCCTTCGACATCGTCGTCCCCGACGGCACGCTGTGGATGATGGGCGATCACCGGAGCAACTCCCGCGACTCCCGTGACCATCTCGGAGAGCCCGGCGGCGGCATGGTGCCGGTCGACATGGTCATCGGCCGGGTGGACTGGATCGGCTGGCCGCTGGGCCGGCTGGGCTCGATCCCGAAGACCGGCGCCTTCGACGCCGTACGGATACCGGGCGGCACGCATGGGTAACCGAGGACGGGCGAGCGGCGGGTCGGACGCCGACGTTCCGCTGCCGACCGGCACCAGGCCGACGGCCGCGCGCTCGCTGCCGACCCGGGCGGAGCGGCGCAAGCTGGCGCGCCGGGTCAAACGGCGGCGGCGCAGGTCCGCCGTGAAGGAGATACCCCTCCTCATCACCGTGGCGCTGCTCATCGCGCTCGTCCTCAAGACGTTCCTGGTGCAGGCCTTCGTGATCCCGTCCGGTTCGATGGAGCAGACGATCCGGATAGGCGACCGGGTGCTGGTGGACAAGCTGACGCCCTGGTTCGGATCCAAGCCGCACCGCGGTGACGTGGTCGTCTTCAAGGACCCGGGAAGCTGGCTGCGGCAGGAGAACGTCGCGAAGCAGGATCCGCCCGTCGTCGTCAAACAGGTGAAGGAAGTGCTGACCTTCATCGGGCTGCTGCCGTCCGACGACGAACAGGATCTGATCAAGCGGGTGATCGCCGTCGGCGGTGACACCGTGAAGTGCTGCGACAAGGACGGCAGGGTCACCGTCAACGGCGTACCGCTCGACGAGCCCTATCTTCATCCGGGAAACCCGCCCTCCACGCTCAAATTCGAGGTAAAGGTTCCGGACGGCCGAATCTTCGTCATGGGCGACCACCGCTCCAATTCCGCCGACTCGCGCTTCCACCTGGACGAGCCGGATCACGGCACGGTCCCCGAGGACGCGGTCGTGGGACGGGCTGTCGTCATCGCCTGGCCCTTCGGTCACTGGCGGAGACTGGGAGAGCCCGAGACGTTCGCTTCGGTCCCGGACGCGCGCGCCGGGACGTCGGTGGCGTACGCACCGTCGAATAGTGTGTCGTCCCAGGACCTCAATGGAATGGTCCGGCTCCCGACCCCTGCGGAACTCCCGCTCGTTATGGGAGTGGTGGGCCTGCACCGACTAGGGGGCAGGCGGTGGCACGGAGTGAGGAGTGGATGTGGGGGATTTGGCGGTCGGCGCACGATCCGGACACGACGAACCCGAGGACCGGCCCGAGAGCGAAAGGTCTGCCGAGGTGACGCCGGACCGGGCGGAGAGTGACGGCGACTCCCCGGACGGTGGTGGTAGGGCTCCCGGGAAGCCACGCTCCTTCTGGAAGGAGCTGCCCCTGCTCATCGGCATCGCGCTGATTCTGGCGTTGCTGATCAAGACGTTTCTGGTGCAGGCGTTCTCGATTCCCTCGGACTCGATGCAGAACACGCTCCAGCGGGGCGACCGGGTGCTGGTCGACAAGCTGACCCCCTGGTTCGGCTCCGAGCCGCAGCGCGGCGAGGTCGTGGTCTTCCACGACCCGGGCGGCTGGCTGGTGGACGGCGAGTCGACGCCCCAGCCGAACCTTGCGCAGAAGTTCCTCAGCTTCATCGGACTGATGCCGTCCGCCGAGGAGAAGGACCTGATCAAGCGGGTCATCGCGGTCGGCGGCGACACCGTGGAGTGCAGGAAGAACGGGCCGGTCGTCGTCAACGGCAAGGCGCTGGACGAGCAGTCGTTCATCTACCCCGGGAACACCCCGTGCAACGACGAGCCGTTCGGTCCGATCACGGTGCCCCAGGGCCGTATCTGGGTGATGGGCGACCACCGCCAGAACTCCCTGGACTCCCGCTACCACCAGGAGCTGCCGGGGCAGGGCACGGTCTCCACGGACGAGGTGGTCGGCCGGGCCATCGTGGTGGCATGGCCCATCAACCGCTGGGCGACCCTGCCGGTTCCGAGCACCTTCGACCAACCGGGGCTGAACGCCGCGATGGGGCTGGCGCCGGGAGCACTCGGTGTAGCCGGAGCGCTTCCGCTCGTGTTGTGGCGTCGCAGGAGGCTGACCGCCGGGCGTACTGCCGGGTAGGGTGCCGACTCGGATCAGCGATTGTCGATCTCCGAGGTGGGGGACGCTGGGATGAGTGGAACTGGACGTACGAGTGACGGCCACGGTCGGCTCGGCAGCATGCTGTCCGGGCTGGCCGTGGCCGTCGGCTGTGTGCTCTTCCTCGGCGGGTTCGCCTGGGCGGCGGTGGTGTACAAGCCGTACACCGTGCCGACCGAATCGATGACGCCGACGGTGCGTGCCGGTGACCGGGTGCTCGCGGAGCGGGTGGACGGCGCCGAGGTGCGCCGCGGTGACGTGGTGGTCTTCAAGGACCCCGCGTGGGGCGACATGCCCATGGTGAAGCGGGTCGTGGGCATCGGCGGCGACCTGATCGCCTGCTGCGAGAAGAACGGCCGACTCACCGTCAACGGCAAGCCCATTGAGGAACCGTATCTGCAGGCGAAGGGCCTCGCCTCGGTGAAGAACTTCTCGGCGGAGGTGCCCAAGGGGCAGCTCTTCCTCCTCGGCGACGAGCGCAGCGGCTCCCTGGACTCCCGGGTCCACCTCGACGACCCGGGGCAGGGCTCGGTACCGCGCAGTGCCGTGCGGGCCCGGGTGGACGCCGTCGCCTGGCCGATGAACGGGATGATCGAGCGACCGCAGGCGTTCGCGGTTCTTCCCGGCGGGGTGTCGCAGCCCGGACCGCTGGAGCTGCAGGTCGGGGCCGTGGTGGCGGGTGCGGTGCTCATCGTCGGCGGCGCGGCGTACGGGCCGATCGCGGCGCGGTCCGCACGGAACAGGCGTGAACAGGGCGGGAAGGTGCCAGCGGGTGCCCGCTGAGATCCGGAAGGTCGCCAGGGTGATCCTGCTCGACCCCGACGACCGCATTCTGCTGATGCACGGCTACGAACCGGACAACCCCGACATCACCTGGTGGTTCACGCCCGGAGGCGGCCTGGAGGGCGACGAGACCCGCGAGGAGGCCGCGCTGCGCGAGCTCGCCGAGGAGACCGGGATCATGGGCGTCGAGCTCGGCCCCGTGCTCTGGCAGCGCATCTGCTCCTTCCCGTTCGACGGGCGGCGCTGGGACCAGGACGAGTGGTACTACCTGGCACGTACCACGCAGACCGAGACGGATCTGAGCGGGCTCACCGGGCTGGAACAGCGCAGTGTCTCGGGCCTGAGGTGGTGGACCTGCAGCGAACTGTCGGTGGCGCGTGAGACGGTGTACCCGACCAGGCTCGCCGGGCTGCTGCGCACGCTGCTCGACGAGGGTCCGCCGCGTACGCCAGTGGTCCTGGCCCCCGAAATCGCCTGAGCCTTCGGGGGTGCGGGAGCCTGGCGCACAATAGGTGGACGCACGGCTGAAGGGGAACATGCCAATGAGCGCCGAGGACCTCGAAAAGTACGAGACCGAGATGGAGCTGAAGCTCTACCGGGAGTACCGAGATGTCGTCGGTCTGTTCAAATACGTGATCGAGACCGAACGGCGCTTCTACCTCACCAACGACTACGAGATGCAGGTGCACTCGGTTCAGGGTGAGGTCTTCTTCGAGGTGTCCATGGCGGACGCATGGGTCTGGGACATGTACCGGCCCGCCCGGTTCGTCAAGCAGGTACGCGTCCTGACCTTCAAGGACGTCAACATCGAAGAACTCAGCAAGAGCGATCTGGAACTTCCGGGCGGCTGAGCCGCCGCGGCGGTCGCCGGTCCATTCGGGTGGCCGGGTTGTCCACAACCGCCGAGTTGTCCACCAAGATCCACCAGCGGGACTCGGACGCGTCATCGTCGGTGCCGGAGGTGGTGCCGAATGAACGCACGGGGGGCACTCGGGCGGTACGGCGAGGATCTGGCGGCGCGGCTGCTGACCGACGCCGGCATGGCCGTACTGGAACGGAACTGGCGCTGTCGCGCCGGTGAGATCGACATCGTGGCGATGGACGGGGACGCGCTGGTCGTCTGCGAGGTCAAGACCCGCAGGGCGGGGGCGTTCCAGCATCCGATGGCGGCCGTCGGCCCGGTGAAGGCGGACCGGTTGCGGCGGCTCGCCGAGATCTGGCTCGACCGGAACGGCGGCCCGCCGCCGGGCGGGGTGCGGATCGATCTGATCGGTGTGACGTTGCCCGGACGGGGTGCGCCGGTCGTCGAGCACGCGCGCGGGGTGGCCTGATGGGGTTCGCGCGGGCGTGCTCGGTGGCGCTGGTCGGCGTCGAAGGCGTGGTGGTGGAGGTCCAGGCCGACCTGGAGCCGGGGGTGGCGGCGTTCACCCTGGTCGGTCTGCCGGACAAGAGCCTGGTGGAGAGTCGGGACCGGGTCAGGGCCGCCGTGGTCAACTCCGGGGCGGAGTGGCCGCAGAAGAAACTCACGGTCGGGCTCTCCCCGGCTTCCGTGCCCAAAGGAGGCAGCGGCTTCGATCTTGCTGTCGCGTGTGCCGTACTCGGTGCGGCCGAGCGGATCGATCCCTCGGCCATCTCCGATGTGGTGATGATCGGGGAGCTCGGCCTCGACGGATGGGTGCGGCCGGTCCGCGGTGTGCTGCCTGCCGTGCTTGCCGCTGCGGAGGCGGGGTACCGGAAGGTCGTCGTGCCCAAACAGACCGCGGGCGAGGCGGCGCTGGTACCCGGCGTCTCGGTCCTCGGGGTGCGGAGCCTGCGGCAGTTGATCGCCGTGCTCAGCGACGAGCCGGTACCCGACGAGCGGGAGGGTGACGAGGAAGGACGCCCCTCCACGATGCTGGCGGGGCTGATGGTGCCGGGCGCGGGCATCGGCAGCGGACTGGCACGGGTCTCCGCGCAGGGCGAGGGACGTCCCCCGGACCTGGCGGACGTCGCCGGCCAGGAGACGCCGCGTCTGGCCCTCGCGGTCGCAGCGGCGGGCGGGCATCATCTGCTGCTCTCCGGACCGCCGGGCGCGGGCAAGACCATGCTGGCCGAGCGGCTGTCCGCGATTCTGCCGACGCTGAGCCGACAGGAATCCCTGGAGGTGACCGCGGTGCACTCGGTGGCGGGCATCCTGCCGCCGGGTGAGCCGCTGATCACCCGGGCGCCCTACTGTGCGCCGCACCACTCGGCGACGATGCAGTCGCTGGTCGGCGGGGGGAACGGGCTACCGAGGCCCGGGGCGGTCTCCCTGGCCCACAGGGGCGTGCTGTTCCTGGACGAGGCGCCGGAGTTTTCCGTCCGGGCGCTCGACGCGCTGCGCCAGCCGCTGGAGTCGGGGCATGTGGTGGTGGCGCGCAGCGCCGGAGTGGTGCGGCTGCCCGCCAGGTTCCTGATGGTGCTGGCGGCCAATCCCTGCCCGTGCGGGCGCCACACCCTCACCGGCGCCGGTTGCGAATGCCCGCCCTCTTCGGTCCGCCGCTACCAGGCGAGACTCTCCGGGCCGATGCTCGACCGGGTGGATCTGCGGGTGGTCGTCGCACCGGTCACGCGCGAGGACCTCATGGGCCTCAGAGGCCGGGGCGAGTCCACGGCCGTCGTCGCGGCGCGCGTACGGGAAGCCCGGGCCCGGGCGGCAGAACGGCTTGCGGGCACGGGATGGACCACCAACAGCGAGGTACCCGGCCATGAGCTGCGAACCCGGCTGCTCGCTGCGCCGGGGGCGCTCATGGAGGCCGAACGGGACATGGAGCGGGGGCTGCTCACCGCGCGGGGACTCGACCGGGTGCTGCGGGTGGCGTGGACCGTCGCCGATCTGCGGGGCGCGGATCGTCCGGAGGCGTCCGACATCGCGGTGGCCCTGGAACTACGCACCGGGATCGCCCGGGGAGCCCTGGCCCGGGGCGGGACGTCATGACGCGGGGGGCTACGGCGAGGGGCGGGGCGTGATGACGCCGGAGGCGGTGGGCGGCCGCCCACCGGTACGCGCGCCGGGGACGGTGGGGGAGCGGGAGCGGCTGGCACGGGCTGCGCTGACCCGTGTGCTGGAGCCGGGGGACGAGCACGGTGGCCGCTGGCTGCGCCAAGTCGGCGCCGTCGAGCTGATGCGGCGGCTCGCGTCCCGCGACGGGACCGCGGAAGGGCTGAGCGGCATGACACCGAAGCGGCTCGCCGGATACCGGTTGCGGGTCGGGTCGGCCGAGCCCGAGGGGGACCTCGCGGCGGTCGCCGCGGTGGGCGGCCGCCTGGTCTGTCCCGGTGACCGGGAGTGGCCCAGCCAGCTCGACGACCTGGGTGACTCCAGGCCGACCGCGCTCTGGGTGCGGGGCCGGGCCGATCTGCGGCTCTGGGCGCTGCGTTCCGTCGCCGTGGTCGGTGCACGCGCCTGTACTCCGTACGGGGCGCATATGGCGGCGAGCCTCGCTTCCGGGCTGGCGGAGCTGGGATGGGTGGTCGTGTCGGGCGCCGCGTACGGAGTGGACGGGGCGGCACACCGTGGCGCACTCGCGGCCGGCGGGGCGACGATGGCGGTCCTGGCCTGCGGCGTCGACGTCGCCTATCCCCGAGGCCATGCCGAGCTGATCGGACGCGTGGCGGAACAGGGTCTGGTCATCGGAGAGTTGCCACCGTCCGATCATCCGACACGCAGCAGATTTGTCCTTCGGAACAGGGTGATTGCCGCGTTGACGCGGGGAACGGTGGTGGTGGAGGCGCAATACCGCAGCGGTTCGCTGGTCACGGCGCGCAGGGCTCAGCAGCTCGGCCGCTTCACCATGGGGGTTCCGGGACCCGCCACCAGCGGACTGTCGGCCGGTGTCCATGAACTGCTCCGGGGCGAAGGCGTCCTGGTCACGGATGCCTCGGAGGTGGCCGAACTGGTCGGGGACATCGGTGATCTCGCTCCCGCCCGACGCGGTCCTCTGCTTCCCAGGGACCTGCTGAACGCCGTCTGCGCCCGGATCCTCGACGCCCTGCCCTCCCGCGGTTCCGTCAACGCGAGGGACATCGCCCGCACCGCGGGCACCGGCACCGACGAAGCGCTCGGCCGGTTGTACGAACTCCACTCACTGGGGTTCGTCGAACGTGATGGCGATGGATGGCAGTTGACGCGGCAGTCGGCATGCAATGGGGACGCGCGGCGAGGCGGTCCTTGACCTGGAGCATTCGGGTGAAAAGGTGATGCCGGTGACCTCGGCGGATCCTTCAGCGACACCTCCGGGACCGCTGCACAGGCGACGGGCCCGGAGCGTAGTCGTGTCTGTTCCCCCAGAAGTACCCGGCTTCGATGCTCTATCCTGCGCGCACCGCGACGCTTCAGTCACGCTACGCTCACAAGGAATCCGACTCAGACACAAGTCCCCCAGCACTTCACAGCAGAACGGCTCAAGGCACCACATGCCCCAGCACACCTCCGGGTCTGACCGCGCAGCAGTGCCACCCGCTGCGCGTGGCACTGTGCGTCCCCCTGCCCCCTCCTCGCTCGACGAGTTGTGGCGTTCGTACAAGTCCACGGGTGACGGCCGGCTGCGGGAGCAGCTGATCCTTCACTACTCGCCGCTGGTGAAGTACGTCGCGGGCCGGGTGAGCGTGGGGCTGCCGTCCAATGTCGAGCAGGCGGACTTCGTCTCCTCGGGAGTCTTCGGACTGATTGATGCGATCGAGAAGTTCGACATCGAACGGGCCATCAAATTCGAGACGTACGCGATCACGCGCATCCGCGGCGCGATGATCGACGAGCTCCGGGCGCTCGACTGGATCCCGCGCTCCGTACGGCAGAAGGCGCGGGCCGTGGAGCGTGCCTACGCGACCCTGGAGGCGCAGTTGCGGCGTACCCCGTCCGAGGCGGAGGTCGCGGCGGAGATGGGCATCGCCCTGGAAGAACTGCATGCGGTTTTCAGCCAGTTGTCGCTGGCGAACGTGGTCGCGCTGGAGGAACTGCTGCATGTCGGCGGCGAGGGTGGCGACCGGCTGAGTCTGATGGACACCCTCGAGGACACCGCCGCCGACAATCCGGTGGAGGTAGCCGAGGACCGCGAGCTCCGACGGCTGCTCGCCCGGGCGATCAACACGCTCCCGGACCGCGAGAAGACCGTCGTCACCCTCTACTACTACGAGGGGCTCACCCTCGCCGAGATCGGCAACGTGCTCGGGGTGACCGAGAGCCGGGTCAGCCAGATCCACACCAAATCGGTGCTGCAGCTCCGCGCGAAACTGGCCGACGCGGGACGTTGAGCAGGTATCCGGCCGGGCGATGTCGGCTGCCCGCGCCCCCTCTCGAAACCTGCCGCCGTAGAGTGGATCCGTGCCCAGGATTCGAGCGGCCTCCGTGGCCGAGCACCGGACCATGCAGCGCGGCGCCCTCCTGGACGCTGCCCGCTCCCTGCTGTCCGAGGGCGGTACGGAGGCGTTGACCTTCCCCGCTCTCGCCGAGCGCACGGGCCTTGCGCGGTCTTCCGTCTACGAGTACTTCCGTTCCCGCGCGGCCGTCGTCGAGGAGCTGTGCGCCGTCGACTTCCCCGTCTGGGCGGCCGAGGTCGAGAACGCGATGGAGCGGGCGCAGACACCCGAGGGGAAGATCGAGGCGTATGTACGCCGCCAGCTCGATCTGGTCGGGGACCGGCGGCACCGCGCTGTTGTCGCCATCTCGGCGAGCGAGCTGGACGCAGGCGCACGGGAGAAGATCCGGGCAGCCCACGGCGGTCTGATCGCCATGATTGTCGAGGCGCTCGGTGACCTCGGCCATGAACAGCCGAGGCTGGCGGCGATGCTGCTGCAGGGCTCGGTGGACGCCGCCGTGCGCCGTATCGAACTGGGCGTGGCGGAGACGCCCGGGGTGATCGCTGACACCGCCGTCGCCATGGTCCTGCGGGGCGTACGGGGCTGACGCCCGCACCGGGTCGCCGCCGCGACGAGGAACACGGCAGGGTCTGTGTACCCGACGGCGCCCGGCGCCTGCGGCTCCGGTACGCCGAACACCGGCAGCAGCCGCGAAGGGCCCCGCCGCAGCAGCTCCGGAGGCAGCAGCGACAGCGGATCCAGATACGCGTCACCACGCCGCAGCCCCCAGTGCAGACACCCGGACTCGCAGTGGAACGGTCCGGCCTCCATGACCGCGACCGGCTGGCCGGCGCGGACCTCGTCACCTTCCGACACCAGCGCCCGCACCGGCTCGTACGTCGTGCGCAGCGGCGGATCACCGGTGCCCGCCACCTCGATCGACAGCACCCCCCGCCCCGCGACGCGCCCCGCGAACGAGACCCGGCCGTCGGCGGCGGCTCGCACCTGGACACCCGGAGCGGCGGCGAGGTCGACGCCACGGTGCCCCCGCCCGTAGGGCCCGGCCGGCGGCTCCCACCCCTGTACGACCACGGGACGTCCCGCGAGCGGCCACGCGCGCCCGCCGTCCTGCGTGGGGTTGTCCGCGGCGGCACGGCCCGCACCGCACAGCATGGTGAGCACGGTCATGAACGCCGCCACGAGTGCTGCCACGAGCGCCGCCCGGGCCCGGCGAGCCGTCGATTCAGGTCTGTGTCGCATGCCCCGAACCGTTCCTCACCCGGCGGATCCGCGGGGATCATGGACCGGATCTGTGGACTACTCGCCGGTTGTGGACAGCGCCGTCACCCCGCACTCGACGGGTCCCGTACACTTCTTGTGGCGATCCGGGTCACCGGGTCGACTTCGCACGCCCCGCCACCTCCCTCTCTGCGGACGGTGGCCGCGCTCCTCGGTCCCTCGTGGCATGGCGCGTCGGGGCGTCAGGCGCGACCGCAATCCTGCGGTTGCGACAACCGAGTACCTCAAGGAGTACGGCCATGGCCGTCGTCACGATGCGGGAGCTGCTGGAGAGCGGCGTCCACTTCGGTCACCAGACCCGTCGCTGGAACCCGAAGATGAAGCGCTTCATCTTCACCGAGCGCAACGGCATCTACATCATCGACCTGCTCCAGTCGCTGTCGTACATCGACCGCGCCTACGAGTTCGTCAAGGAGACCGTCGCGCACGGCGGCTCCATCATGTTCGTGGGTACGAAGAAGCAGGCCCAGGAGGCCATCGCCGAGCAGGCGACGCGTGTCGGCATGCCGTACGTCAACCAGCGTTGGCTCGGTGGCATGCTCACCAACTTCTCCACCGTCTACAAGCGCCTTCAGCGTCTGAAGGAGCTCGAGCAGATCGACTTCGAGGACGTGGCCGCCTCCGGCCTCACCAAGAAGGAGCTCCTGGTCCTCTCCCGCGAGAAGGCCAAGCTGGAGAAGACCCTCGGTGGTATCCGCGAGATGCAGAAGGTGCCCAGCGCCGTCTGGATCGTCGACACCAAGAAGGAGCACATCGCCGTCGGTGAGGCGCGCAAGCTCCACATCCCGGTCGTCGCGATCCTCGACACCAACTGCGACCCCGACGAGGTCGACTACAAGATCCCGGGCAACGACGACGCGATCCGCTCCGTCACCCTGCTCACCCGCGTGATCGCCGACGCCGTCGCCGAGGGCCTCATCGCCCGTTCCGGCGCTGCGACCGGCGACTCGAAGCCGGGCGACAAGGCTGCCGGTGAGCCGCTCGCCGAGTGGGAGCGCGACCTGCTCGAGGGCGACAAGAAGGCGGACGCCGAGGTGCAGACCTCCGCCGAGACCGAGAAGGCCGCGGACGCCGCCGAGGCGCCGGCCGAGGCCGCTGCCGAGGCTCCGGCCGCGGACGCCGAGCAGGCCTGACGACTCCGTCACGGCTGAATGACGGCGGGGGCCGGTGCCACAGGCACCGCCCCCGCCGTTCACCCGTAGATCTTTCAGACTTCGAGAGAGAAACACAGACTCATGGCGAACTACACCGCCGCTGACGTCAAGAAGCTCCGCGAGCTCACCGGCGCCGGCATGATGGACTGCAAGAAGGCGCTCGACGAGGCCGACGGCATCGTCGACAAGGCCGTCGAGGCGCTCCGTATCAAGGGTCAGAAGGGCGTCGCCAAGCGCGAGGGCCGTTCTGCCGAGAACGGTGCCGTCGTCTCCCTCATCTCCGAGGACAAGACCTCCGGCGTCCTGCTCGAGCTGAAGTGCGAGACGGACTTCGTCGCCAAGGGCGAGAAGTTCCTGGCCGTCGCCGACGCTCTCGCCGCCCACGTCGCCGCGACCTCGCCGGCCGACCTGGCCACGCTGCTCGCCTCCGAGATCGAGGCCGGCAAGACTGTTCAGGCCTACGTCGACGAGGCCAACGCCAACCTCGGCGAGAAGATCGTCCTGGACCGCTTCGCGCAGTTCACCGGCGGTTACGTGGCTGCGTACATGCACCGCACCATGCCCGACCTCCCGCCGCAGGTCGGCGTCCTGGTCGAGCTGGACAAGGAGAACGCCGAGGTCGCCAAGGACGTCGCGCAGCACATCGCCGCCTTCGCCCCGAAGTACCTCAACCGCGAAGAGGTTCCGGCCGAGACGGTCGAGAACGAGCGTCGTGTCGCCGAGGCCACCTCTCGCGAGGAGGGCAAGCCCGAGGCCGCCCTTCCGAAGATCGTCGAGGGTCGCGTCAACGGTTTCTTCAAGGACGTCGTCGTCCTGGAGCAGGCCTTCGCCAAGGACAACAAGAAGTCCGTCCAGAAGGTCCTGGACGAGGCCGGTGTCACCCTGAAGCGCTTCTCGCGCATCAAGGTCGGCATCTGAGTCCGTCCGCGAAAAACGGTGGACCCCGATAGGGTCTGGTGCAGTCGTACGGCCGCACACCCGCCGTACGACCGCAGATCTGACGAGGAGGCCATTGCCGCTGAGGGACACCAGACCCACCGGCAATGGCCTTCTTCGTATGTGCACGAGGAGAATCTCCATGAACAAGGGCGCGGACGCCGCCAAAGGTGACCACAAGCGCGAGGACGGCAAGGTGGCCGGACGCTTCATGCTGAAGCTGTCCGGAGAGGCATTCGCCGGCGGCGGGGGCCTCGGCGTCGACCCCGACGTCGTACACGCCATCGCCCGGGAAATCGCGGCTGTCGTCCGGGGCGGTGCGGAAATCGCGGTTGTCATCGGCGGTGGCAACTTCTTCCGCGGCGCCGAGCTCCAGCAGCGCGGCATGGACCGGGCCCGGTCCGACTACATGGGCATGCTCGGCACCGTCATGAACTGCCTGGCGCTCCAGGACTTCCTGGAGAAGGAGGGCATCGACTCCCGCGTCCAGACGGCCATCACCATGGGGCAGGTCGCGGAGCCGTACATCCCGCTGCGCGCCGTGCGGCACCTGGAGAAGGGACGCGTCGTCATCTTCGGCGCCGGTATGGGCATGCCGTACTTCTCCACCGACACCACCGCCGCCCAGCGCGCCCTGGAGATCGACGCCGAGGGCCTGCTCATGGGTAAGAACGGGGTGGACGGGGTCTACGACTCCGACCCGAAGACCAACCCCGACGCGGTGAAGTTCGACGCACTGGAGTACAGCGAGGTGCTCGCCCGCGATCTCAAGATTGCCGACGCCACCGCCATCACGCTCTGCCGTGACAACCAGCTGCCGATCCTCGTCTTCGAGCTGACCGCGGCCGGCAATATCGCCCGCGCCGTCAAGGGTGAGAAGATCGGCACGCTCGTGAGCGACCAGGGCAGCCGGGCCTGACAACCGGGGGGCCGCCCGGGGGAATCCCCCGACGGTCCCGGGGCCGGCCGGGGACACCCGGGGGACGGTCCCGAAGGATGGACAACGGCCTGCCGGTCGGACACCGTGCAGGTGAGGACGCGACGCAGGACCCGCCGGGCCCGAGCACGCCGGGCCCACTCAAGACACGCAGGAGCACGTGGTGATCGAAGAAACCCTCCTCGAGGCCGAGGAGAAGATGGAGAAGGCCGTCGTGGTCGCGAAGGAGGACTTCGCCGCGATCCGCACCGGCCGTGCGCACCCGGCGATGTTCAACAAGATCGTCGCCGATTACTACGGCGCCCTGACCCCGATCAACCAGCTGGCCTCTTTCTCGGTTCCCGAGCCGCGCATGGCCGTCGTGACGCCGTTCGACAAGAGCGCGCTGCGCAACATCGAGCAGGCCATCCGCGACTCGGACCTCGGCGTCAATCCGAGCAACGACGGCAATATCATCCGAGTGACCTTCCCCGACCTCACCGAGGAGCGTCGTCGCGACTACATCAAGGTCGCGAAGACGAAGGCCGAGGACTCCAAGATCTCGATCCGGGCCGTCCGCCGCAAGGCGAAGGAGACCCTGGACAAGCTGGTCAAGGACAAGGAGTCCGGCGAGGACGAGGTGCGCCGCGCCGAGAAGGAGCTCGACGACACCACTGCGAAGTACGTCGCGCAGGTCGACGAGCTGCTCAAGCACAAGGAAGCCGAGCTGCTCGAAGTCTGATGAACGACTCTTCCTGGGGCGCCGCGCAGGGAGCCGGCTACGGGGGTACGCCCGAGATGAGGGCTGCCCCCGCGGGGCCTGCATACGATGTGCATGACGTCCAGCACACTCGGCCCATGCCCATCGTGCCGGACGTTCCCGACGCAGGTAGAGACGCTGACGACCGTGACGACCGGAACGGGGGAGCCGCCGGCCGGCGCGGCGTTCCCCCGTACCGTGACGAGAAGCCGCAGGAGACCATGTCCACCGCGCCGCCGCCCCCGCAGAAGAAACGTGCGGGTCGTGACCTGCGAGCCGCCATAGGGGTCGGTGTGGGGCTCGGGGCCGTCATCGTCGCCTCGCTCTTCATCGTGAAGGCCGTTTTCATCGGCGTGATAGCGGTCGCCGTCGTCGTCGGCCTCTGGGAGCTCACCTCCCGGCTGCAGGAGCGCAAGGGCATCAAGGCACCGCTCGTACCGCTCGCGATCGGCGGCGCGGCGATGGTCGTGGCCGGCTACATGCGCGGAGCCGAGGGCGCCTGGGTCGCCATGGCGCTGACCGCCCTGGCGGTGCTGGTCTGGCGGATGGCCGAGCCGCCCGAGGGATACCTCAGGGACGTCACGGCCGGTGTCTTCGCCGCGTTCTACGTACCCTTCCTGGCCACGTTCGTCGCGATGCTGCTGAGCGCGGACGACGGGCCGCAGCGAGTCCTCACCTTCCTCCTGCTGACCGTGGTCAGCGACACGGGCGCGTACGCCGTCGGCTGGCGCTTCGGCAAGCACAAGCTCGCGCCGCGGATCAGCCCCGGGAAGACCCGCGAGGGACTGTTCGGAGCCGTCGCCTTCGCGATGGTCGCCGGCGCGCTGTGCATGGAGTTCCTGATCGATGACGGCACGTGGTGGCAGGGTCTGCTGCTCGGCCTGGCCGTCGCTGCCAGCGCAACCCTCGGCGACCTGGGCGAGTCCATGATCAAGCGGGATCTCGGGATCAAGGACATGGGCACGCTGCTGCCCGGTCACGGCGGGATCATGGACCGACTGGATTCGCTGCTGCCGACCGCTCCGGTGGTCTGGCTCCTGCTGGTGCTTTTCGTCGGCTCCGGCTGAGAAGTCGGGCCGCCACCGTCCCGACCTGCGTTTCTCCATGTGAGGGTCCGTTGTCCACAGGACGGCGGGCCCTCACTCGTCTGTCCGCGACGCACAGTCGCGCCACCAACCTGTCCGGACAGTCCCTCAGGTCGCGCCGTACTCGTGTGGTCGGCCGCCCTGCCACTCCACCCACCGGGGGTCGTCCAGCACGTCATCGGCGTCCGGCAGGCCGGCGCGGCGGAGGAACTCGACCACGTCGGCGTCGCTGCGGGCGAGGCCCGCGGTCCGAGCGCGGATCGTCACTCGACGGCCACCCGCTCCTGCTGCTCGGTGCACGACGATCGGTGCGTCGCGCGTGTCCTCGGGGTCCGGCAGCTCGCGGCTCAAAGCACTCCTCGCTCTCTTGGCTCTGTCGGGTCGGCAGTACGGGCACGGGCGGGTGCCGATGGAGGCAGGGCGGGTACCCCTGTGTGCCTCAGCCCGGCATTTCTCCGGTTCGGCATGGCGCGACCGGTTCGCCCAGCTGGTACGTCTGGCACTCGCGAACGATGCGCGGGCGATCCGGGCGAGAGCAGTTTTCGGACACATATTCGATTCTAGGGTGCGGTGGGTCGTTGTGCGCACCACCTGTCTGTGGTGCGATCGGTCACTGTCCTGCGCGCGGCCGGGCCGTCCGTGGGTCGTCAAAAGGCCGTCGACGTCGACTGACGACGGCCGACGTCGACCGGGCTCGTGGGCCCCTCGTCCCTCCTGGGCCGGTGGAGGCCTCTACCGCCACGGCGTGTCTGCGACACTGGACGGACCATGCCTAAGCCCGGAGAACTCACTTTCGTCGCGCCCCGCGGAGCCAAGAAGCCACCGCGGCACCTCGCCGACCTCACGCCCGCCGAGCGCAAGGAAGCCGTCGCCGCGATCGGCGAGAAGCCGTTCCGCGCGCAGCAGCTGTCGCAGCACTACTTCGCGCGGTACGCGCACGACCCGGCCGAGTGGACCAACATCCCGGCCGGTTCGCGGGACAAGCTCGCCGAGGCGATGTTCCCCGACCTGATGTCCGTGGTCCGGCACATCAGCTGCGATGACGACACCACCCGTAAGACGCTGTGGAAGCTGCACGACGGGACGCTGGTCGAGTCCGTCCTGATGCGCTACCCGGAGCGGGTGACCATGTGCATCTCGTCGCAGGCCGGATGCGGGATGAACTGCCCGTTCTGCGCGACGGGGCAGGCCGGTCTGGACCGCAACCTGTCGACCGCCGAGATCGTCCACCAGATCGTGGACGGCATGCGGGCGTTGCGTGACGGAGAGGTTCCGGGCGGGCCCGCGCGGCTCTCCAACATCGTCTTCATGGGCATGGGCGAGCCGCTCGCCAACTACAAGAGGGTGGTCGGCGCGATTCGCCGGCTGACCGACCCGGAGCCGGACGGTCTCGGTCTCTCGCAGCGCGGCATCACCGTCTCCACCGTGGGCCTGGTGCCGGCCATGCTGCGCTTTGCCGACGAGGGCTTCAAGTGCCGTCTCGCCGTCTCGCTGCACGCGCCGGACGACGAGTTGCGGGACACGCTCGTGCCGGTGAACACGCGCTGGAAGGTACGCGAGGTGCTGGACGCGGCGTGGGAGTACGCGGAGAAGTCCGGCCGCCGGATCTCCATCGAGTACGCGCTGATCCGCGACATCAACGACCAGGCCTGGCGCGGTGACCTGCTCGGCCGGCTCCTCAAGGGCAAGCGGGTCCATGTGAACCTGATCCCGCTCAACCCGACGCCCGGCTCGAAGTGGACCGCCTCCCGGCCCGAGGACGAGAAGGCGTTCGTCGACGCGATCGCGTCCCACGGAGTGCCCGTCACCGTGCGGGACACCCGCGGCCAGGAGATCGACGGGGCCTGCGGGCAGTTGGCGGCATCCGAGCGCTGAGGCCGAAAGGGCCCGTGTAACCTGGGCCGGAAATCAACTTCATATTCCGACAGGGGAGCGCCACAGCGCTGAGAGTGCGGCACCGAGGACAGGTTGGCCGCAGACCCTCTGAACCTCGCCCGGGTCATTCCGGGTAGGAAGTTCGGTCATCAACTCATGCTGTTGCGCCCTGCCCGCTTCCACAGGGGCAGGGCCGCGTCTCTTCCTGGTCAAAACCCAGGAGGAATTCATAATGAGCACCACCCGCACCACGCGTGGGACCAAGCGGCTCGCGGCGACGGCCGTCGCCGCCGCGCTCGGCGTCACGGCACTTGCCGGCTGCGGCAGTTCCGACGACTCGGCCTCGGGGGCCGGCGACACCAAGGGCTCCGGTTCGAAGACCGTGACCCTTGTCAGCCACGACTCGTTCAACGCCTCCAAGGACGTACTGAAGGCGTTCACGCAGGAGACCGGCTACACGGTCAAGGTGCTGAAGAGCGGTGACGCAGGCGCCGCTCTCAACCAGGAGATCCTGACCAAGGGTTCCCCGCGCGGTGATGTGTTCTTCGGCGTCGACAACACGCTGCTCTCCCGCGCCCTCGACAACGGACTGTTCACTCCGTACGAGGCGAAGGGCATCGACCGGGTCTCGGCCGACTCCCAGCTGGACGCGGCCAAGCACCGGGTCACCCCGATCGACACCGGTGACATCTGTATCAACTACGACAAGAAGTACTTCGCCGACAAGAAGCTCGCGCCGCCGAAGACCTTCGACGACCTGGCGAAGCCCGCGTACAAGAACCTTCTCGTCACGGAGAACGCCGCGACCTCGTCGCCCGGTCTCGGCTTCCTCCTCGGCACCGTGGCCACCTACGGCGAGAGCGGATACCAGGACTACTGGAAGAAGCTGAAGAGCAACGGCGTGAAGGTGGTCGACGGCTGGGAGCAGGCGTACAACGAGGAGTTCTCCGGGTCCGCGGGCGGCAAGAAGGCCAAGGCGGACCGGCCGCTCGTCGTCTCGTACGCCTCCAGCCCGCCGGTCGAGGTGCTCTATGCGAAGCCGCAGCCGAGCGAGGCTCCGACCGGCGTCGCGACCGGGACGTGCTTCCGTCAGATCGAGTTCGCCGGTCTGCTGAACGGCGCGAAGAACGAGGCGGGCGGCAAGGCGCTGCTGGACTTCCTGATCAGCAAGAAGTTCCAGGAGGACATGCCGCTCAACATGTTCGTGAACCCGGTCACCAAGGACGCGAAGCTGCCGGAGCTCTTCACGGAGTTCGGCGCGACGGTCGACAGGCCCGCCACAGTGGCCCCGGACGCCATCGCCAAGAACCGTGAGCAGTGGGTCCAGTCGTGGTCCTCGCTCGTAGTGAAGTAGCGAAGACTCCCGTACGCGGTCCGGGCGCGGGCGGGAAGGGCTCGCGCGACCGGACCCGGCTGGCGGCCCCCCGGCGCGCAGGGGCGTGGCGGGGGAGCGTGGTGCGGCTCGGTCTGATGGCCGTGCCCGTCGCGTTCTTCGCGCTGTTCTTCGCCCGTCCCGTCGTCGCGATCGTCGGCCGCGGGCTGAAGGCCGACGGCGCCTGGCAGTTCAGCCGGATCGGCGAGGTGCTGACCAGGCCGGACATCCTCGACGTCCTCTGGTTCACCACCTGGCAGGCCCTCGCGTCGACCGCGCTGACCCTGCTGATCGCGCTGCCCGGCGCGTATGTCTTCGCCCGCTTCGACTTCCCCGGCAAGGAGGTGCTGCGGGCGGTCGTCACCGTGCCGTTCGTTCTGCCGACCGTCGTCGTGGGGACGGCCTTTCTGGCGTTGCTGGGGCGCGGCGGTTTCCTCGACGAACTGGCGGGTGTGCGTCTCGACACCACGGTGTGGGCGATCCTGCTCGCCCATGTCTTCTTCAACTACGCGGTCGTCGTGCGGACCGTCGGCGGGCTGTGGTCGCAGCTCGACCCGCGGCAGGAGGAGGCTGCCCGCGTGCTGGGCGCCGGGCGGTTCGCGGCATGGCGGCGGGTCACTCTGCCGGCCCTCGCGCCCGCAGTGGCCGCCGCCGGGCTGATGGTCTTCCTCTTCACGTTCACCTCCTTCGGGGTGGTGCAGATCCTCGGCGGTCCGGCCTACTCCACGCTGGAGGTCGAGATCTACCGGCAGACCGCCCAGCTCCTCGACCTTCCGACGGCCGCCGTGCTGACGCTGGTCCAGTTCGCCGCGGTCGGCGCGATCCTGGCCGTGCACGCGTGGACCGTGCGGCGCAGGGAAACGGCGCTGAAGCTGGTCGATCCTGCGCAGACCTCCCGCAGGCCGCGCGGCACCGGGCAGTGGGCGCTGCTCGGTGGGGTCCTGCTGACCGTGCTGGTGCTGATCCTGCTGCCGCTCGGTGTGCTCGTGGAGCGTTCGCTGGACGCCCCCGGCGGCTACGGCTTCGGCTACTACCGCGCCCTGCAGTCCGTGGAGGCGAGCGGCAGCACGTTCCTGGTCGCGCCTCTCGAAGCGATCGGGAACTCACTGCGGTACGCGCTGGTCGCGACTGCGATCGCGCTGCTCGTCGGCGGGCTCGCGGCGGCCGCGCTGACGCTCCCCCGGTCTCGAACGGACTCGGCCGGGGGGAACCCCCTGGCCGGGCGGCTGGTCCGCGGTTTCGACGCGCTGCTGATGCTGCCTCTCGGGGTGTCCGCCGTCACCGTCGGCTTCGGCTTTCTGATCACCCTGGACAAGCCCCCGCTGGATCTGAGGACTTCGTGGATCCTGGTGCCGCTTGCCCAGGCGCTGGTCGGCGTTCCCTTCGTCGTACGGACGATGCTGCCGGTCCTGCGGGCGGTGGACGGGCGGCTCCGGGAGGCGGCGGCGGTGCTCGGGGCGTCGCCGCTGCGGGCCTGGCGCGAGGTCGATCTGCCGCTGGTGCGAAGAGCGGTGCTGGTCGCGGCGGGCTTCGCGTTCGCCGTGTCGCTCGGCGAGTTCGGGGCGACGGTGTTCATCGCGCGGGCCGACAACCCGACTTTGCCGGTCGCCGTGGCGCGGCTGCTGGGACGGTCCGGGGAGCTCAACTACGGGCAGGCGATGGCGCTCAGCACGATTCTGATGCTGGTGTGCGCGGTGTCGCTGCTGCTGCTCGAACGTATCCGCCCGGACCGGTCCGGGGAGTTCTGACGATGCTCGGGGTGTTCTGGACATGCTGACACTGGAATCCGCCACTGTCCGCTTCGGGAAGCGGGCGGCGCTCGACGCGGTGGATCTGAAGGTTGCGGACCACGAGATCGTCTGTGTCCTGGGGCCCAGCGGCAGCGGCAAGTCGACCCTGCTGCGCGTGGTCGCCGGACTGCACCCGCCGGACGGCGGCAGGGTGCTCCTCGACGGCGTCGACCAGACCGGGGTGCCGGTGCACCGGCGCGGTCTCGGCCTGATGTTCCAGGATCATCAGCTCTTTCCGCACCGGGATGTCGGCGCCAACGTCGCCTTCGGGCTGCGCATGCACGGCGTCACACGCGGCGACCAGGACCGCAGGGTCGCCGAACTTCTCGAACTGGTGGGTCTGCCCGGCGCCGAGCGGCGGGCCGTCGCCGCACTGTCCGGCGGAGAACAGCAGCGCGTCGCCCTCGCGCGGGCGCTCGCCCCGCGGCCGAAGCTGCTGATGCTGGACGAGCCGCTCGGCCAGCTGGACCGCAGTCTGCGCGAACGCCTCGTCGTCGAACTGCGCACCCTGTTCGCCCGGTTGGGGACGACGGTACTCGCCGTCACCCACGACCAGGGCGAGGCCTTCGCCCTCGCCGACCGGGTCGTCGTGATGCGCGAGGGGCGGATCGCCCAGGCGGGCACCCCGCTGGAGGTCTGGCAGCGCCCCGCCTCCGCGTTCGTCGCCCGGTTCCTCGGCTTCGACAACGTGGTGGACGCGACGGTGACCGGCGCGGCGGCCGGTACGGCGTGGGGGAAGGTGCCGGTGCCGGACGGCTCGCCGCAGGGTCCGTGCGCTCTGCTGGTGCGTCCGGCGGGCGTACGGCTCGGATCCCCGGAGTCCGGGCTGCGCTGCACGGTCGGCGCGCGCACCTTCCGGGGCAACCATGTCGCCGTGACCCTCCACCCCGAGAGCGGTCCGGTCCTGGAGGCGGAGTGCCCTCTGCGGGACACCCCTCAGGAGGGCGCGCCGGTGGGCGTGACCTTCGACGCGTCGGAGACAGTGGTGCTGCCCGCGGTGTCCTGAGCTTCTCCGAGGGCTGTCCTGCAGGTGCGGCGCGCCGTGCCTGCAGGACAGTTCAGCGGCATATTAAACACATCGGTTGATTGACGAGGTGGCTGAGGAGCGTGATCGAAGCGGACCGGCTCAGCACCGTCTTCGCGGCTCCGGCCCACCCGACGCGCCGAGCGATCCTCGCGCGGCCGGCCGTGGGCGAGGCCACCGTCACCGAACTTGCCGAGCCGTTCGACATGAGTCTTCCTGCGGTTTCCCGGCATCTGAAGGTGCTGGAGCGCGCCGGGCCGATCACGCGCGGCCGGTCGGCGCAGTGGCGGCCGTGCAGGCTGGAGGCGGCGCCGCTGGCGGACGCCACGGAGTGGCTGGACCATTACAGGGCGTTCCGGGAGAGCGGTCTCGACCGCCCCGGGAACACCTCGAGCAGCTGCAGAAGATCCGGAACGACTCCGAGAGGGACAGGGACCATGACTCAATCGGCACGCGAGGGCATCGACATCAGCCGTATCCTCGACGCCCCGCGGGGGCTCGTCTTCGAAGCCTGGACGACCCCCGAGCACTTCGCCGCCTGGTACGGCGGGGACGCCGAGGTACCGCTCGACCGGGTGTCGATGGACGTCCGGCCGGGCGGCACGTGGAGCCTGGTCATCGTGGTGCCGGGCACCGAGATGCCGTTCCACGGTGTCTACCGGGAGGTGGTCGCACCCGAACGGCTCGTCTTCACACTGAAGGACGCGACCGCGCCCGACGACATCGAGGGCGAGATCGTCACCGTCACGTTCACCGACCGCGGCGACAGGACCACCGAGATGGTCTTCCAGCAGCGCGGCGGCCACCTCACGGCCGAGCAGTACGCGGCGGCGGAGGACGGCTGGGAGGCGTTCTTCGACGCGCTGGTCAACCGGCTCGCAAGGATCTGAACCGCCCGGCCGGACGGGACGGTCAGCCGGACAGCCGGGCGAGTGCCTCGGGGGCCTCGTCCACGGTGTCGACCAGGGCGATACGGGACTCCATCGGCCGGCCCGCGGCCAGCGTCCGCAGCAGGGGCCAGGCGGGCAGTTCCTCCGTCCAGTGGGCACGGCCGACCAGCACCATCGGGGTCGGTGTGCCGCGTGAGCCGTAGTAGTTCGGCGTCGTGTTGTCGAAGACCTCCTGAACGGTTCCGGCGGCGCCCGGCAGGAAGACGACGCCCGCCGTGGAGCGGGCGAGCAGCCCGTCCTCGCGCAGCGCGTTGGCGAAGTACTTGGCGATGTGGTCCGCGAACGGGTTCGGCGGCTCATGGCCGTAGAACCAGGTGGGGATCGAGACGGAGCCTCCGCCGTCCGGCCAGCGTTCCCGCACGGCGAAGGCGGCCAGCGCCCAGTCGGTGACCGAGGGGGAGAACGACGGGGCGGCGGCCAGGAGTTCGCATGCCTTGTCCAGCATCGGATCGGGATGCGGCGCCGCGTACGCACCGAGATTCGCCGCCTCCATCGCACCCGGGCCGCCGCCGGTGGCCACCGTGAGCCCGCCGCGCGCCAGGGTCCGGCCCAGCCGGGCCGCGGCCGCGTACGCCGCGCTGCCGCGCGCGGTCGTGTGGCCGCCCATCACCCCGACCACCCGCGCCCCGGTGAGGACCTCGTCCAACGCGTCGGAGACCGCGTCGTCATGGAGCGCGCGCAGCATCGAGGCGAAGGCGTCGCCGTTCGCGCGGGTCCGCTGGAACCAGCGGTACGCGCGGGCGTCGGGCGTCGCCTCGTAACCCCCCTCCGTCAGCCCTTCGTAGAGCGCGTCGGGGGAGTAGAGCAGGCCGCGGTACGGATCGAAGGGCAGCCCCGGCACGGGCGGGAAGACGAACGCCCCGTCGGCCCGCACCTTCGCCGCCGCGTCCGGCTCCATCCGGCAGCCGAGGAAGACCGCGCCGGACGTGTCCGCGGCGAACAGCGCGGCGCTGCGCTCCGTCAGGTCGACGGACTGGACGCGATGCCCGGCCAGTGACCCGCCGGCGATCACCGCGTCGAATTCGGCGAGCGACTCGATCTCGATGCCGGGTGCAGGAATGCTGTCGTCCGGGTTCTCCACGCTGTCATGCTACGTACCGGCCGGGGCGTACCGCTCCATCCGTACGGTCGTATGCCCGGAGCTGCCGACCGTCAACGGCGCCGGCGCCGAGACGGTCGGCCGGCCACAACGTGCCGCGACCAAGCGCCGGGTGTACCGGACGCCGCCGTCCCCGGACCGCCGCGCCGTGACGCTCCACGTCGGGGCCCGGAGCGAGGGCGAACTGCGCCACTACTGGCGCGAGGTGGAACCGGCTGCCCGGATCGACAACGGGTACGGCGTCGACAACGAGGTCCGGATCTGCCGGGGCCACGCGAGCCCTGGCCGGAGAACTGGCCGGCCTTCCGGCACCTCGGCTGACCACCGGTCGGCTCCACGGCCGGCCGGCGGACCTTCAGCCGGTCAGCGGCAGCGCGGCCAATTCGGCGATCGCCCAGGTGATCGGGGCGAACACGGCCAGCAGAACGCCCACTCGCAGGGCCGTCGCTGCCCGCAGCGCCGAGGCCGGCGCACCGAGCCGCAGCAGCGTCCGAGCCAGGTGGGCTCGGGCTTGTTTCGCCTCCAGGGCGGAGGTCAGCAGCGTCGCCGTCGTGCAGCCCAGTACGAGTACGGCGCCGAGCGCGGTGAGCGGGCCGAAGGGACGCGGACCCGTCCCGTACAGAGCGAACGCCGCGATCGCCGCGGAGAGCACCGCGCAGACCACACCCAGCGGCCGGCCGATCCGGCGCGCCTCGTCCATCAGCACCCTTCCGGCCAGCAGGCGTACGGCTCCGGGACGCACCGCCTGCAGCAGCTGTCCGCACAGGTGCGTCAGTCCGGGACCCGCCATGGCCAGACCGATCGCCGTCAGCGACCACCCGGCCAGCACCCACGGCGGGGTGGCGTCGGGAATTCCCGGCAGGGGGAATGCTCTGCCCGCTCCATCACGGCTCGCGTACACCTCGACCGCGAGACCGGCCGCTGTCAGCGCCACGCCCCACGGCAGCCCGGTCGGCGGAGCCGCCGGAGCCGGAATCTGCTCGTCCGGCACGATGTCCTGCGTGGCGTCCTCCGGCACCGCCGCCTGCAGCGGCCGGGTGCGCAGCGCCATCGCGCTCGCCGCCGCCGCGGCCACCGGTACCACCGTCAGCAGAACAAGGGTTGCGGCCACCGGCAACGGGGCCCCTGCACCCAGCAGTACGGCCGCCGCACCGTCGAACGGCAGCGCGGTCAGATCGCCGCGCAGATACAGGAAGACGAGCAGCGCCACCATCGACCCGAGGGTGCAGGACACGGCGGTGGAGACCGCGGCCAGCACGCCGAGCCGGATCGGCCCCAGACCTACGGCGGACAGCCCCGGACGCGGGCGGGTGCTCGGGTCCGTACGGGCCACCGCGACCGCGAACTGCACGGTGGCGGCCAGCGGCACGAGGCACCACAGCAGCCGCAGTACCGAGGCGGTCGAGTACGCCGGATGCGTCGACGCATATGCCAGAGTGCACAGGAGCAGGAAGCCGACCCCGGCCGAGGCGGCCGCGACCAGCAGCCGCCGCACCAGGACCAGCGGATGGGTACCGCGGGCTAGACGGAGAGCGAGCACGCCGCGCGGCCTTCCGTATCGGACCCGGCGGGCAGGGCGACGGTGGCGACCCGGCGGCCGTCCAGCAGCGGGACCGTACGGTCTGCCAGCGAGGCGACCTCCACGTCATGGGTGGCGAGCACGACCGTGATGCCGTGCGAGCGGGCCGCGCTCATCAGTGTCCGCAGCACGTGATTGCGGTCCGTGCGCTGCAGCGTCGCGGTCGGCTCGTCGGCGAAGATCACCGTGGGCGAGCCGGTCAGCGCTCGGGCGACGGCGATCCGCTGACGCTGCCCCTGGAGCAGCGTGTGCGGCCGCTTCTTGGCGCACATGCCGATGTCGAGCCGCTCCAGCCACTCCATGGCGACCTTCTTCGCGACCCGGTGCGAGGTGCCGCGCAGCAGCAGGGGAAGCGCTGCGTTCTCCCAGGTGTTCAGCTCCGGCACGAGCTGGGGATCGGGTGCGATCCAGCCGAACCGGTCACGGCGCAGCCGCTCTCGCAGCCGCGGACCCATGGTGTGGACCGGGACGCTGTTGAACCACACCTCGCCCTGCTGGGGCACCAGTTGGCCGGAGAGGCAGTGCAGCAGAGTCGTCTTGCCACTGCCTCGTGGGCCGGTCACGGCGAGGATCTCGCCGTCGCGGACCTCCAGGGAGATCCCGCCGAGCGCGGGTGAGCCGTTGTGGGAGTGGTGCAGGGAACGCGCCCAGATCACGTCGTTGTCCGGCGGGGCCACCATGGCGTACACCTCGGTTCAGATCAGATTTCCCGTCCCCCGTACGGGGGAACGAAGAGGGGGCCGATCGGTCACTCGGCACCGTAAGGATTCGGACCGCGGTGTGCGCACAGCACGCGGCCCGGGTGCGCTTCTTCCCACTCGAATGGGCGCATCCGGGCCGTGTGGACCGTATGAAATGACCGCTGGAATGCGGTCGGCTGGTGATCGGGCCGGGGTCAATCGGTCAATCGATCCGTGGTCGATCAGCCGATCGACCCGCGGCCCGGATCACCGTCCCTCTCAGAGCTTCGTCCAGGCCTCCGTCAGGACGCTCCGGAGGATGCCCTCGATCTCGTCGAACGTCGACTGGTCGGAGATCAGCGGCGGCGCGAGCTGGACGACCGGGTCGCCGCGGTCGTCGGCCCGGCAGTACAGACCGTTGTCGTACAGCGCCTTGGAGAGGAAGCCGTAGAGAACGCGCTCGGTCTCCTCGTCGGTGAACGTCTCCTTGGTGGCCTTGTCCTTCACCAGCTCGATGCCGTAGAAGAAGCCGTTGCCGCGGACGTCGCCGACGATCGGCAGGTCGTGCAGCTTCTGCAGCGTCGTGAAGAACGCGTTCTCGTTGTCCAGGACGTGCTGGTTGAGACCCTCGCGCTCGAAGATGTCGAGGTTGGCGAGGCCGACCGCCGCGGAGACCGGGTGGCCGCCGAAGGTGTAGCCGTGCAGGAAGGTGTTGCCGCCCTCGTAGAACGGCTCGGCGATGCGGTCCGAGACGATGCAGGCGCCGATCGGGGAGTAGCCCGAGGTCATGCCCTTGGCGCAGGTGATCATGTCCGGCACGTAGCCGAACTTGTCGCAGGCGAACATCGTGCCGAGGCGGCCGAAGGCGCAGATGACCTCGTCGGAGACGAGCAGTACGTCGTACTTGTCGCAGATCTCGCGGACCCGCTGGAAGTACCCGGGCGGCGGCGGGAAGCAGCCACCGGCGTTCTGCACCGGCTCCAGGAAGACCGCGGCGACCGTCTCCGGTCCCTCGAAGAGGATCTCCTGCTCGATCTGGTCGGCGGCCCAGCGGCCGAAGGCCTCCGGGTCGTCGCCGTGGATCGGGGCGCGGTAGATGTTGGTGTTCGGCACCTTGTGCGTGCCGGGGACCAGCGGCTCGAAGGGGGCCTTCAGGGCCGGCAGGCCGGTGATGGACAGGGCGCCCTGCGGGGTGCCGTGGTAGGCGACCGCACGCGAGATGACCTTGTACTTGGTCGGCTTGCCCTTGAGCTTGAAGTACTGCTTGGCGAGCTTCCAGGCGGTCTCGACGGCCTCGCCGCCGCCGGTGGTGAAGAAGACCTTGTTGAGGTCGCCCGGCGCGTAGTCGGCGAGCCGCTCGGCCAGCTCGACGGCCTTCGGGTGGGCGTATGACCACACCGGGAAGAAGGCCAGCTCCTGGCCCTGCTTGTAGGCCGCTTCGGCGAGCTCGTGACGGCCGTGACCGGCGTTGACCACGAACAGGCCGGACAGGCCGTCGAGGTAGCGCTTGCCCTGGTCGTCGTAGATGTAGGTGCCCTCGCCACGCACGATGGTGGGAACGGGCGCGTTCTCGTAGTCCGACATGCGGGTGAAGTGCATCCACAGGTGGTCGTACGCGGTTCGGCTGAGGTCCTTGCTCACGGCTATCGGGTTCCCCACATATAGGTCTGCTTCTTGAGCTTCAGGTAGACGAAACTCTCGGTGGAGCGCACGCCGGGGATGGCCCGGATGCGTTTGTTGATCGTTTCCAGCAGGTGGTCGTCGTCCTCGCAGACGATCTCCACCATCAGGTCGAAGGAGCCCGCGGTCATCACCACGTACTCGCACTCGGCCATGGCCGACAGCGCCTCCGCGACGGGATCGAGGTCGCCTTCGACATTGATGCCGACCATCGCCTGCCGCCGGAACCCCACGGTGAGCGGGTCCGTGACGGCGACGATCTGCATCACGCCCTGATCGAGCAACTTCTGGACGCGCTGCCGCACGGCCGCCTCGGAGAGGCCGACGGCCTTGCCGATCGCGGCGTACGGACGACGCCCGTCCTCCTGGAGCTGCTCGATGATTGCGAGGGAGACGGCATCGACCGCTGGTGACGATCCGTTCCCGGTCCTGGAGTCTGCGCTGCGACTGGCCACGCATCCACTGTGCACTGGGACTCGTCTGTCTCGCAACCCTCAATCGATGAAATTCGTTGTCTGAGGGTCCAGATCTCACTGAATCCGAAGTTCCCGGCGGGTGGGTATGTCGAAAGCGTCACCTCTGCGACTAGGCTGGACGTCTCACCCATTGGACGTGTCGACAGGAGGGGTGGTTGTGACCACCGAGGTGCGCCGTCTGCGCAACTACATCAACGGGGAGTTCCGGGACGCCGCGGACGGGCGGACCATCGATGTGGTCAACCCGGCGACGGAAGAGGTCTACGCGACCTCCCCGCTCTCCGGCCAGGCCGATGTCGATGCCGCCATGGACGCCGCCGCGGCGGCCTTTCCCGCCTGGCGCGACATCACGCCCGCCGAGCGTCAGAAGGCCCTGCTGAAGATCGCGGACGCCTTCGAGGCGCGGGCGGAGGAGCTGATCGCCGCCGAGTCCGAGAACACCGGCAAGCCGATCGAGCTCACCCGCACCGAAGAGATCCCGCCGATGGTGGACCAGATCCGCTTCTTCGCGGGCGCGGCACGGATGCTCGAAGGCCGCTCGGCAGGCGAGTACATGGAGGGTCTGACCTCCATCGTCCGCCGCGAGCCGGTGGGTGTCTGTGCCCAGGTCGCGCCGTGGAACTACCCGATGATGATGGCTGTGTGGAAGTTCGCCCCGGCGCTCGCCGCGGGCAACACCGTCGTCATCAAGCCGTCCGACACCACTCCGGCGTCGACCGTGCTGATCGCCGAGATCATCGGCGACATCCTGCCCAAGGGCGTCTTCAATGTCATCTGCGGCGACCGGGACACCGGCCGCGCGATGGTCGAGCACCGGACCCCGGCGATGGCCTCCATCACCGGTTCGGTACGGGCCGGCATGCAGGTCGCCGAGTCCGCCGCCAAGGATGTCAAGCGCGTCCACCTGGAGCTCGGCGGCAAGGCGCCCGTCGTCGTCTTCGAGGACTCCGACATCGCCAAGGCCGTCGAGGGCATCTCCGTCGCGGGCTTCTTCAACGCGGGTCAGGATTGTACGGCCGCGACCCGCGTCCTCGTCCACGAGTCGATCCACGACGAGTTCGTCACCGCGCTCGCCAAGGCCGCCGCCGACACGAAGACCGGGCAGCCGGACGACGAGGACGTGCTCTACGGCCCGCTCAACAACGCCAACCAGCTGAAGCAGGTCAGCGGGTTCATCGACCGGCTGCCCACGCACGCCAAGGTCGAGGCGGGCGGCCACCGCGTCGGCGACAAGGGCTACTTCTACGCCCCGACCGTCGTCTCCGGTCTGCGGCAGGACGACGAGATCATCCAGAACGAGGTCTTTGGACCGGTGATCACGGTCCAGTCGTTCACCGACGAGGACCAGGCCGTGGAGTACGCGAACGGCGTCGAGTACGCCCTCGCCTCCTCGGTGTGGACCAAGGACCACGCACGCGCGATGCGGATGTCCAAGAACCTCGACTTCGGCTGCGTGTGGATCAACACCCACATCCCGCTCGTCGCCGAGATGCCGCACGGCGGATTCAAGAAGTCCGGCTACGGCAAGGACCTCTCCGCGTACGGCTTCGAGGACTACACGCGCATCAAGCACGTCATGACCTCGCTCGACGACTGACACCCCCGCAGTGGTGACGGCCCCTCGAATGCATCGCTTCGAGGGGCCGTTCCCGTGCCCGCCCCTGACGGGGCATCGACAGGGTGTGCGGGAGGGGGCCGCTCCGCTGGACGGTTGGTCCATTGTCCGCCGCGTTCCCGGCCGGGCATCCTGCGCAGGTGCGAGCGATCCCGAACAATCTCATGTCCCGTCGGTCCCTGCTGCGCGCCTTCGGGGCGGGAGCGGCCGGTGTCACGCTGGCCGGCTGCGGAGTGCCCGCCGCCTACGTGCAGCCCGGCGACCGCGCCGGACGCGACTACTCCGGCAGCGATCACACGCTGCACTTCGCCAACTGGCCCCTCTACATCGACGCCGACGACAAGAACGCGTCGAAGCGGCCCACCCTCGACGCGTTCAGCAAGCGGACCGGGATCTCCGTCACGTACACCGAGGAGATCAACGACAACGACGAGTTCTTCGGGAAGATCAGTCCGGCGCTGATGAACCACCAGGAGACCGGCCGGGACCTGATCGTCGTCAGCGACTGGATGGCCGCCCGGTTCGTACGGCTCGGCTGGGTGCAGGAGATGGACCGGGCCAAGCAGCCCAACGTAGCCGAGTACCTCGACCCGCAGTTGCGTTCACCCGCCTTCGACAAGGGCCGGACGCACAGCGTCCCCTGGCAGTCCGGGATCACCGGCATCGCGTACAACCGCAAGAAGCTCGGCCGCGAGATCAGGAGCCTGAGCGATCTGTGGGCGGACGACCTGAGCGGCAAGGTGACACTGCTGTCCGGGCTCGACGAGTCCTTGGCCCTTCTGATGCAGGGCAACGGCGTCGACGTCACCCGCTGGAAGCGCGACGACTTCTACGAGGTGTGCGACCAGGTGGAGAAGCTGGTGAAGAAGAAGCACATCCGCCGCTTCACCGGCAACGACTACATCAAGGACCTGTCGACCGGCGATGTACTCGCCTGCCAGGCCTACTCCGGCGATGTCATCCAGCTCCAGGCCGACAACCCGGAGATCGAGTTCGTGGTGCCCGAAGAGGGTGCCGAACTCTGGGCGGAGTCCCTCATGATCCCCAACCTCGCCCGCCACAAGGGCAACGCCGAGAAGCTGATCGACTACTACTACGAGCCCGAGGTCGCCGCGGAGCTGGCGACCTGGGTCAACTACGTCTGCCCCGTCCCCGCCGCCCGCGAGGTGCTGGCCTCCTCCAAGGACGAGGAGACCGCCGCGCTCGCCGAGGAGCCGCTGATCTTCCCCGACGAGGCGATGCGCAAGCGGCTGGCGATCGCCCGCGACATCACGTCCGAGGAGCGCACCGAGTTCGCGAAGAAGTGGAACTCCATCGTCGGCCTGTGAGCCGCACCGGGGCGGGCCTGCTCGCGAGGCGGTGGGCCCGGCCCCGGGCAGCCGCGTCCGGCGCGGTCTGCGGCTGCGGCTGGTGGACGCGCCGAGTGTCGCCCCGTGGTACGTCCTCGGGAGGACGTACCACCGGGATGTCGGGCGGATGCGGTCCGTGGCGGCCGGGCCGCCTCGCCCGCCCCGGTGTCCCGCGCTCTCTCAGGCGTGGACCAGTGGCGTGTCGACCAGGTGCTCGGCCAGGAACCACGCCTGGAGCTCGCCGGTGCGGATCACCTGGGAGACGAGCACGTCGTTGGTGCCGTCGTCCCCCAGCTCGGCCGTCCTTGCGGCGGCGTCGTGGGCGTCGATGAGGACGGCCTCATGGGCCTCGAGGAGCCGGGACA
>NZ_JBHVEE010000076.1:0-47290 GCF_042802415.1 Streptomyces sp. NPDC057486
CCGGGCCAGTCGTCCGACCGGCCCGGCCCTGGGGACGCGGCGCGCGCCAGTGATGGGTCGGCGCGTCAGCTCACGAATCGGTCAACCAGGAAGTCCGTCAGGGCCGGAGTCGGCTCGCTGTGCGGTGAGTTCTCACTGTCGCACAGGAAGTCGTCGAGGTGGCTGCGGTCCCGGCCGATGGTGGAGATGTCGAGTGCCGGGTCGATGTCCCAGGTCGCGGGGTCGAAGTCCAGCGCGACAGCGCTCACCGCGGGCACGAAGCAAGTGCTGTTGAAGCGCTCGTCGACCTCGATGTCGAGCGCTTTCGCCACCATGCCGAACGAGCCGAGGGTGCCGCCGGGCACGCCGTCGAGCGCGGGCACGGCGGTGGTGGAGCTGCGACGAATCTCCAGGGCGATGTGCATGCTGCCGATGGGCTCCTTCTCCCCCATGTCGGGCTGGACCACGGCCTTGGCGCTGACGGTGTTGTACTGGTCCTTCCAGTCGAAGGCGGTCTCGCCGGGTGTCAGCTTCAGGCCGACGCCCGCACCGTGGCCGTTGGCCACGCCGATCTTCCGCGGCCGCGCCGGGAAGTTGCCGTAGTTCTGCAGCTCCTGGAGGAATTCGGCGCGGAGCGGGCTGGCGGTGGCCACCGGCCCCTCGTACTTGGAGTTCTCGACCCAGGCCCACAGGAGCTGCTGGGCGGCGGGGCTGCGGATGAGCTCGGCCTGCTTCGGCTGGTCGGGGTCCTCGGGGATGAACGCCTCGAAGAAGTAGGCCATCTGCTGGAGGATCAGCGGGATCCAGGCGCCGTTGTGCGGGGTGTCCCAGGAGAAGTAGGTGCCGGTCTGGTGGTCGAGGTTCTCGGACTCCATCCGCGCGAGAGCGTAGCGGGTGATCATGCCTCCCATGCTGACGCCGCCGACGATCAGCGGTTCGCTGCCGATGCGTTCGGCGGCGGCACGGTCGATGCAGGCGGCGGCAACGCCCGCGTTGGCCTGGATGTAGGTGTGTCGTTCGTCGAAGCCGAGCAGGATGACGTCGATGCCGGAGTCGCGGAGCCGGGTGAGGAAGCGGCCTCCCTCCTTCTTGTCGAAGTGCTCCCACAGGCCGGGCAGGTCGCTGGGGCCGTAGTTGAAGCCGTCGGCGAGGATGAGGGGTCGCTCAAGGTTGCGGTGGCCGGGGGCGAGGAAGACGTGCGCGGTGCCAGTCGCGATTTTGCCCTGGTGCGAGTAGGTGCCGTGAAGCTGCCACTCGAAGGTGGGGCTGGGTGCGGTGCCGCCGCCGAAGTCGGAGGCGAACCAGACGTGCTGACGGGTGGCCGGCGCGGCGGGCTGGTCGGCGGAGGGCGCCTGAGCGCCCTCGAAGATCTTGCGGCTGACGTGAATCTCGGCCTGCTGAGCCATGACGGAAGCCTCTGTTTCGGGATGTAGGGGGACGCGCGCCGCCAACCACTCGGTTCACATCGATACGATCACGGTGCGCGACAATAGTTGCACAGAGAGTGACAAATAGCTGGCGGGGACGCGACGGTGACGCGTCCGCAGGCCGACCCGGCGGGCATACAGACGTCCTGCTGTACGAGGGCGCGCCCGTCCCCGAGCACGGCGCGGAGGCAGGGCGCTGGGTGGAGGCGTTCACCGCGAAGCGCAGCGTCCGTCCCGGCCTGTCCTCAGTGCCGGCGGCGTTCGGCTGCATGTCCTCCATCTCCAGCGACGAGGAGGCCGCGGCAGTCGCCCGCGGGGTGCTCCCGTCGTACTTCGCCGACTACGGGGCAACGCGGAGCAGCCCGTCCCGTTCCGGGAGGCGATCCGGGCCACGCACATCTCCGGCCTGGACGAGGGCCTCACGCCTGATGTCATCGACGACCGCGTCGCACTCAAGGGAATGGAGCTACCGGCTCTGGTCGTCGTGGGGCAGCAGGTCGTGATCTGCGGTCCGCGCTGGGGTCTTGAGCTGAACGAGCTGAGTACCGATTCGCGGCTGCTGGTACTGGAGAACAGCGGATACTTCGGGCACATCGAGGAGCCCATGTTGTTCGCAAAGGCGGTCGGTGACTTCGTCCTCGGGACTGCAACGCGGCAAGAGCGTGCCGCATAGGACGACGGGAGGACTTCCGTGACGTGCATCGGCCGAAGGAGGGCCGGCGCACGTGAACTCTGCAAGAGGCACGGCCAGTTGTCCTCATGAAGGGTTGTCGTCTCCGCCGCGCCGCGCGTCGCCTGGAGCGCCTGCGTGTCGCCCCGGCCGACCGACCCGAGGTCCTGCCTCAGGGCGCCGACGTCGCTACGGCCACAGAACCGCTCTGGGACCTGGGTGTCTTCGCTCCCGGCTTCTTCGGGGCGATCGTGCGCGGGTCGACTGCCTCGCCCGGCGCGCCCTCGCGGTAGAGGCCGCCGGGAAGGCTGTCCCGGTCGTGAGGCAGCAGGAAGAACACGCGGCGCTTGTACAGGCCGCTGTCCGGGTCCGGGGAGGCGCCCTCGTCCAGCAGGGCGTACCCCACCATGCGTCCGTCACGTGCGTACGGTGGCTTGGTGTTCCGCCGCCTGGTCTTGTCCAGTGCCTGACGGACGTAGTCCAGCGTGTCGAGGTTCTCCAGCCACACCACCTCTGCCTCGTGGAGGAGATCGCTCTCGGTCAACAGCGAACTCATGGCTGCAGCCCCTCCTTCGTCGGCATGCCCCCGACCATGGGGACGTGGCCGAGCATCTGGCCGTTCCGCTCCGACCCGCACACCACCAGGTGACGAGCCGCTCTGTGGGGGCCACCGCCTAGGGAGGCCTGTCCACCATCGTAGGGCGCGCAACGACAGCGGTGTAGGGCACGTCCTGCGCACAGCTCACCTGCGACGGCCGTCATGCGTGCTCCAGCAGCGCGATACCCGGATAGTACTTGCGCCCGTTCGACTTGATCATGTCGGTCGGCGAGGTCACGCCCACCTCCTGACGGACCCGGTTGGCGAAGGCCCGGGGCGTGGCGGGCCGAATCCCTTCGCCCGCGTTGCACCAGGAGCTGTACTCGGCGTAGAGCAGTCCCTGCTCGACCCGAAGATCCTTCCCCGAGGCGGCGTCCCGCGTGCAACATTCGGCCAGGAAACGGCCGATGTGGTCCTCGGTGGTGGCGTATGCCGTCGTGGCGATACGGACCCGGTCGGGACCCTCCAGGGGATCACGCGTGCGCAGATAGCGCTGCGCCCCTTCGATGAGCCACTGCAGGATGCCCGGCCCTTCGTCGCGGACGAGTTCGAAGGCGAGGTTGTCGATCCTGTGCTGCGCCGGGACGGTCCGGGTGAAGGGCAGCATGCGGATGCGGCGCCAGAACGCGAAGCCGCCCGTGGAGACCTCGGGTCGGTGATTGCCCAGGAGCCACAGATGGTGGGTGGGGGTGAACGAGAAATAGTCCTGCCTCATCCGGCGGGCCTTGATCTTGTCGCCGCCGGTCAGCAGGCGGACGCGGGCCTCGTCGAACTTGTCGTTGGGCTTCAGTTCGCTGCAGACGACCAGGCGGCGGCCGTGCAGTTCGGTCAGCTCTGTGGAGTGTTCCGAGACGGCCCCGCGGTCCATGAGAAAGCCCGGCGGAGCCGCGTCCGCATAGTCACCCAGGATCTGGATCATGATGTCGAGCAGCACGGACTTGCCGTTCTTTCCCTCACCGTGCAGGAAGGGCAGAACCTGGGCGCCGACGTCGCCCGTGATGGAGTACCCGAGCAGCAGATGCAGGAAGTCGATCATCTCCCGGCCATCGTCGTCGTCACCGAAGGTGTCGGCGAGGAACCGGTGCCAACGCGGGGTCTCCATGTCCTGCGGCGCGACGCTGGTGGCACGGGAGTGGAAGTCACGGGTGGGGTCGGGCTTGCGCAACTGCCCATTGTGCAGGTCGACAACTCCGATGGGGGTGCACAGGGCGTAGGGATCCCCATCGAGCCTGTCGGGGTCCACTGTGATGTCCGGCGAGGCCTTCGCCTGGGTCAGCAGGGCCTTGAGGCCAGTCGTGGACAACGTACGCTGTTTGTGCTGCGCGAGCTCGCGGTCGCTGAAGACGCCTCGCGGGTCGGTGGCAGCCATGTCCTCAGCCATCTCCCCCGCGGCCCACAGTGCGGCCTTCTCTCCTCCTCCGCGCTTCCACCGGTGCCCGTCCCAGGCGAACCAGCCCAGTCCCTCCACATGGCGGAACTGGTCACGGTGCAGCTGCACGAACAGACGGGCATTCCCCCGGTCGGAGAGAGATGGAGGCAGCGGGGCGGGGGCAACGGCGCCCAGTACGGCAGGAGTTACGAGGGTTGCGACGGGCCCCTGGGCGGGAAGGTGCGGGGTTTCGGGGAGCGGTTCCGTCGCTTGAAGGTCGAGCATCTGCTGAGCGGCCGCCTGCGGATCGAAATGCAGTGAGCCTTCGGCGGTGCTGCTCATGTACGTCCTTTGAGGTGGAGAGGGCGGACGGTCCCTACGGCAAGAGCGTCGTCGACGATCTTTTCATTCCGGGACTGTTGCCAAGGGCGGGCGCAGCAGACGACACGGACAAGCCTGTCACGAATGGCGGCATGGTCGAGATACCCGGCAGCGACCAGGCCTCCGGCCGTGTGCGCGGCTCTGTTGAGCCTCTCGGAGAACCCGGTCCCGTCCGGAGCCGCGGCGCACTCAGCGACCCTCGCGATCAGAGGATCGATGACCTGAGGTGCACTCGCCGTGTGCCGGCGGCCGGGCACAGGCGCTACGGGCTCAGCGGATGCGGCAGGTGTCCGGCCGTCCAGCACATGTCCGGTGCGCCGGAGTTCCCGCCGGAGCCATTCGGGCAGCACAGCGGGGCGCCGAGCCGGGCCCACAGCACGGTAGACCCCTTTGGGGGTACGGGTGCCTGGGACCACGATCCAACCGCCCTCCGCACGTACGTCGACCTGCCGGGCGAGCGCCATGTACCGACTGGAACCAGTCGAGCAGCGGTAGTGGGTGGCCGGCTCCGGGTTTCGGTACCAGACCTGCAGGCCGCCGGAAGGTGTGAGCACACGCAAGGTGTTCTCGTCCTGCGCCGGATCGTTCGCGCCCCGGTAGGCGGCCAGCAGGGCCAACGTGTCGAAACCGGAGGCCAGGCCGTCCAGCCGGACGTGCTCGGGTATGCGGATACCCGGTAGTAGGCGTTCCCGATCGGGCACAGGTGTCTGGTGGGCGTCGATGTCGATCACGACGAGGCCTGCGGGTCCGCAGGCAACGCCCACACCTGCTGCGGGCGTCTTGGTCCACCGCTGCTCGATGAGACCCTGGGCGGTCGTCGCCGCGTGGAAGCCGTGGCAGGGGCGGCCCGCGGGCAGGCAGGGGCACGCTGCCTGCTTGTGCTTGCTCGCCCTGCGGGCAGGGCAATTCCCGACAGGTGTCTTGCGCCCCGGCGCCAGGGGATGGACAGGCCGGCCCTGCGCGACACTCCACCGCGCGACGGAGCGCGGTGAAGCAGGCCCGATCCTGGCGGGCCTGTCGTGGTTCACACCTTCGAGCGGCACGGAAATCGTCCTCGTCACTTCTGCCTGCCCGATCACTTCACACCTGACATGGGCGCGGTTGCCCGGTCAGGGGCCGAAGGGACTCTGATGCGAAAGAGTGTACGGCTCATATTCGAAAAATGAGGTGTGCCCTGCTCGACGTGTGCCGTCCTATCGTTCCCTTGGTCCCTTGGGTCCCTTGACCGGGGGATCCCTGTCCGAACCCTGGAGGGCTGGAGGGACCGACGAACGCGATGCGAGTCGTCGAGTGAGGCCGGGGCAAGCGCGAGGGAGAAGACGCCCGGCCCGAAGGAGGTCCCAGGGACCAAGGCTCAGGGACCAAGGCTCAGGGCCTGAGCGCAGGTGCGTTCCCTGGCAAGGGGGTTGACACCAGCGCAGGTCAGGGCGCTACTTCGACATGAAGACCACCGAAGGAGGGACTGCAGGGACTCGACTTCGCCACTATGAGCCGAGTTCGATATGTGTTTGTATGGGCGTGTTTACGAAAACATCTCTATACCTACAACATAATTACGTTCTTCAGTCCCTATGGTCCCTGTCAGGACTTGCGCAATCGCCCTGACCTGCGCAAACAGCAGGGACGGAACGTCAGGGACCGAGAACCGCGCAGTCCCTCCAGTGAGGATAGCCGTCAGATATTTGTCGACCCAGGCGTTGGCCTCGACGGTGCCGGGTTTGTGGAAGACACGGGCTGTCGAGCCGAACGGGCCAGCCGGACAGGCACGTTGATCAGGCGGTCTCGGATGGTCGCGCAGGTGGCCCAGGCGTGGAAGGCGCGGGTGAGATTGAAGGCCGGCGCGGCTGGGGCGTGGGTCAGTAGACAACTCCTGGAATGCCGCGCCTCGTGGTGAAGTGCGGCTGCCGAGCGCTGCTCTTGAAAAGGTGTGGCTGCCGGGCAGTCGTGATGCGAAAATCAGTCCGCAACTTGATCCACATCCGCGTCCCGGAGGTCCGCATGGACGTCGCCTCGCTGCTGCCGTTGACCACCGCCCGGTTGTCGCTGCGTCTGTTCACTCCCGGCGACGCCGACGACCTGTACGCCTACCAGAGCCTGCCGAGCGTGGCGCGCTACTTGTACCGGCCGGCGCACACGCGTGAGCGCAGCGAGCAGGTTGCCGCCGAGCGCGCGGCGCAGACGGCCTGGCGCGCCGACGGGGACAAACTGGCGCTCGCCGTCTGCCGACGCGATGAACCCGGCGTCCTTGGCGAGGTGAGCCTCGGCCTGGCCGATGCCCGCGCCGCCCAGGCCGAGATCGGCTGGACTCTCGACCCAGGTCACCAGGGGCACGGCTACGCGACCGAGGCGGCCGCGGCGCTGGCCGGGTTTGCCTTCGACACGCTGGGCGTACACCGGCTCTACGCACGGCTGGATGTGGAGAACACCGGGTCTGTGCGGGTCTGTGAGCGCCTCGGGATGCGCCGGGAGGCGCACCTGGTCGAGAACGACCTCGACGGGGATCGCTGGGGCAGCGAGTACATCTACGCGGCGCTGTCCGCGGATCTTGGCAGTCGATCAGGCGATTGAGCCCGACGCCGGTTCGGGCCCGACGGCAAGGACACAGACCTGCCCGCCGAACTCGACCGCAGGGAAAAGCGCTTGGCCAGGTTGCGGGCCGCCCGCGCGCAGATCGAGGCCGAGGCCGCCGAGAAGGCCCGCAAGCACGCCGAGGACAAGGAGCGGCGACGCCAAAAGCGTGCCGGGACCGACGAACCCGAGGCGGTGGCCGAAGTCGGCGACCTGGCGGCCGAAACCGCGCGCCCGACGGACAAGGCGCAGGCCAACTTCACCGACCCCGAATCGCGCGTCATGAAGAACGGGGCCGGCGCGTTCATCCAGGCCTACAGCGCCCAGGCCGTGGTGGACGACGCGCACCAGATCATCACCGCCGACGTCACGACCAACCCCGCCTCGGCTTGATGCTGTCGTCCAGATCGAGGTAGGCAACCGTGTCCATGCCAGGCATCAGCGGGGTGTGCGCGGCCAGGCATGGCAGGACCCGGCACAAGACGGCGTGTAGTTGCTTCACGTGCCCGTGGGTGAAGGACCGCAGGAAACGGCCCGGCGCGGATGGCGCCCTCACCCCGGTGAACAGGCGCTTCATCGCTCCCTGCCGCAGCCGGCCCCTGTCATCGATGCTGTCCGCGGTGGTTGGCGACGTGACGGGTGTCAGTAGGTAGAGGTCGATGGCTGGTCGGACTTCCGAGACCGCTGTTCGGCTGCCCGATCAAGGGACAGCTGCCGGAGAGTGAGCTCCTTCATGCACGTCTTCACCACGTCGTCGGTGAACCCATCGGGCATGACACTTCTCCCGTCCGCAGTTCCGTCACTGCCAGTTCCGAGGATGGACTCTCGTCCGGGCGCGCACAAGGTCGTTGAACCATGAATCTTGTTTCATGGCACCCACTCACGACCCGTGCGGCTGCGAAGGATTGCACATGCCAGCCGCAAGCCATCAGAGCTGGTTGACGCGCTATCAACTCTGCCGGCGAGATCGCAGAGGAAATTCTGAGCGAGCCATTGACACAGCCTGCAAACGGTTTCAGAGTGCAGTGCGATCAGCTCCACACCCGATCCGCATCCCCGCATCCCCGAAGAGGACCGGCATGGCGGTAACCATCCGTGACGTCGCGAAGGCGGCCGGCGT
Organism: Streptomyces sp. NPDC057486; assembly: GCF_042802415.1. NCBI lineage: Bacteria > Bacillati > Actinomycetota > Actinomycetes > Kitasatosporales > Streptomycetaceae > Streptomyces > Streptomyces sp. NPDC057486. The sequence goes on from NZ_JBHVEE010000076.1 coordinate 8,113, forward strand.
CTCAGCTTCCACGGTGTCACGAGCACTGTCACTGCCCGACATCGTCGACCCCTGCACCCGCGAACGGGTGCTGAAGGCCGCCGACCAGCTGGGCTACCAACCCAACCGGGCGGCACGTGGACTGATCACCGGACGCACCGGCAACCTGGGGCTGATCGTCCCTGACCTGGCCAACCCCTTCTTCCCCATGGTCATCAAGGGGATCCAGGCGCAGGCCATGGATGCCGACTACGCGGTCTTCCTCGCCGACAGCGACGAGAAGCCCGCCCTCGAGATCGGTCTGGTGCGCGCCCTGGCCGTACAGGTCGACGGCATCATCCTGTGCTCCCCTCGGATGTCCGACGCCGAACTGCGCGAGGCAGCCGGATACGTACCCGTCGTCCTCGCCAACCGGCGCTCCGGACTGCTGCCCGCCAGCCTGGTGGACAACGCCGGCGGGCTGCGCGAGGCGGTCGACCACCTCGTCGCGCTCGGCCACCGCCGGATCGGCTTCGTCGCCGGCCCGCGTTCCAGCTGGTCGAACGGCGAGCGGCTGCGCGCGCTGCGGGCGGCCGTCGAGGCGGTACGGGTGGAGCTGGTGGAGATCGGCAACTTCGCCCCGCAGTTCGAGGGCGGTGTCGCGGCAACCGACGCCACACTCGCCTCCGACATCACCGCCGTCATCACGTACAACGACCTGATGGCACTGGGGCTGATCCAGACCCTGGCCTCCCGCGGCATCGAGGTGCCGCGACGGTTGAGCGTCATCGGCATCGACGACATCCCCACGTCTGCCATGGTGCACCCCTCGCTCACCACCCTCTGCGTTCCCAAGGAGCAAGTCGGACGCGTGTCCGTCGATCTCATGGTGCAGCTACTGGGCGACCCCCAGGCCGACTCCCGTCCGCAGCGGGAGCTTCCCACCAGGCTGATCGTCCGCAACACCACCGCCGTTCCCTCTTTTTGACCTCCAGGCCCTCGCGCCGCACACGTTGCGCAGGCGCCAAGAAGGGACCCTTCATGCACACTTCCCGCTACACAGCCATGCTCGGATCCGCCGCGGTGGCCCTCAGCCTCCTCACCGCCTGCGGCGCCCCGGCCACCTCCGGCCAGGACCGCGGCGCGACCTCCGGAGCCGTCCCGGAGACACCGTCCAAGCCGGTCGTCCTCAACGTGCTGGACGTCGCCGGCAACCTGCAGCTCACCCAGGGCATGATCGACGAATTCGTCAAACAGAACCCCAAAGTCATCTCCAGAGTGACCTACTCCAACGCGCCCGCCCCCGACCTGGTCGGCAAGATCAAGGCGCAGCAGGGAGCCGGCCGGGTCGACATCGGCCTGGTGCTGACCGGCGTCGACGGCATGGCGGCCGGCGTGGAGCAGGGGTTGTGGGAGCAACTGCTGCCCGAACACACGGACCGGCTCACCAACATGAAGGAGTACCAGGAGCCCGCCGCGAAGATGCAGAACCTCGCCAAGGACCACGGCGTGACCGTGACCTACTACCCCTCGGGCCCGCTACTCGAGTACCTGCCGGGCAAGGTGGCGAAGGCGCCGAAGACGGCGCAGGAACTGCTGGACTACGCCAAAGCGCATCCGGGCAAGGTCGAGTACGCCCGCCCCGCCAACTCCGGCCCCGGACGCACCTTCCTGATGGGCCTCCCGTACATCCTCGGCGACAAAGACCCCAAGGACCCGGTGAACGGCTGGGAAAAGACCTGGGCGTACCTGGGCGAGCTCAACAAGTACGTGAGCACCTACCCCTCCGGCACCACGCAGACGATGAAGGACCTGGCGAACGGCACCGCCGACATCATCGTGACCACGACCGGCTGGGACATCAACCCGCGGGTGCTCGGCACCGTGCCGAAGGAAGCGAAGGTCGGCGCCCTGGAGGGCTTCCACTGGGTCACCGACGCGCACTACGCGGTGATCCCCAAGGGCGCCTCGAGCGACCAGCAGTCGGCGGTGCTGAAGCTGATCCAGTTCATGCTCACCAAGGAGCAGCAGTCCAAGGCGTACGACGACGGCTACTTCTATCCGGGCCCGGCGGTGAAGGGTGTCGATCTCTCCATGGCACCGCAGAAGAGCCAGGACGCGATCAAGAAGTTCGGGCGGCCGGAGTACGACGCGCTCATCGCCGACAACCCCAAGGAGGTTCCGCTGGATGCGAAGTCCGTCGTCGAGGCCTTTGACCGGTGGGACCGCGAGATCGGTGGAGCGAAGAAGTGACGGCTGCTCAGAATCGCTTCGCGGAACTGCGGCTCGACGGAGTCGGCCGCCGCTTCGGCGGCCAGGACGCCCTCAGCGGGTTGGACCTCAGCATCCGGGCCGGTGAGTTCATCGCCCTGCTCGGGCCGTCAGGCTGCGGCAAGTCCACCGCACTGAACTGCCTGGCCGGGCTGCTCCCGCTGACGGCGGGCAGCATCTGGCAGGACGACCGGCGGATCGATGTGCTGCCGCCGGAGAAGCGCGGGTTCGGGATGGTGTTCCAGAACTACGCGCTGTTCCCGCACATGTCGGTGCGCGGCAATATCGCCTTCGGTCTGAGGATGCGGCGGCTGCCCAAGCCGGAGGTTCAGCGTCGCACCGACGAGGCGATCCGCCTGGTCCAACTCGAGGAGCACGCCGGCAAACTGCCCGGTCAGCTTTCGGGCGGCCAACAGCAACGGGTGGCGATCGCACGCGCCGTGGTGCTGGAACCGTCTCTGGTGCTGATGGACGAGCCCCTCAGCAACCTCGACGCCAAGCTGCGCCTGGAGATGCGCACCGAGATCCGGCGGCTGCACCAGAGCCTGGGACTGACGACGGTGTACGTCACGCACGACCAGGAGGAGGCACTGTCCATGGCGGACCGCCTGGTGGTGCTGCGCAGTGGCCGGGTGCAGCAGGTCGGCACCCCGCAGGAGCTGCACAACCGGCCGGCGAACCGGCATGTGGCGGACTTCATGGGGTTCCGCAACCTGCTGCCGCTGACCGCAGGCGCCGGGGATGCGGACGGGCTGGTGGTGGAAGGGCGCGGGTTGCGGCTGCGTGCCACGCCGGTCGGCCGGATACCGGCGGGGTCACCGGTCGTGGTGGGCGTCCGTCCGGAGGACCTCACGGTAGTGGATCCGAAGTCCGCCGACGGCGACCCGGGCACGGGCGCACCGTCGGACACCCTCCAGGCGGTGGTGGAAGTGGTGGAGTACCAGGGCCGCGAGCTGGCGATCGAGGCCCGCACAGCGGAGGGACTGCGCCTGCACCTGAAGAGCCGCGAGCGGCCGACGCCGGGCGACATGCTGACACTGACGGCCGACCCCTCCCGCTTGCTGGCATTCCCGGCGAAGGATGACGACGGGCTGCCGCCCGACGCGGCCGCCGCACCCCCTGCGGTCGTCCCGGCCGGGGCGACCACCGGGGGTGCGTCGTGACCGGCACGGTGCCGCGCCCCCTTGAGACTGTCCCCCGCACGCACAGCGGCGCGGGCGGCCCCGGCCGGCGGCACCGGCTGGCGGAGCGCGGTGTGGACAGCCAACTGCTGCTGCTGGTGCCCGCGGTGGTCTTTGTGCTCGGCCTGTTCGTGTACCCGTTCCTGTACGGACTGGGGCTGTCGTTCCAGCCGACCTCGGGCAGCGGTCCCTTCGCGGACTACCAGCGGTTCTTCGCCGACTCCTACCAGCGGGACACCATCGGTAAGACGCTGGGTCTGGCCGTGCCGGTCTCCCTGCTGAACGTGCTGGTCTCGGTGCCGATCGCGCTGCGCATGCGCGGCAGGTTCCGCGGTAAGCGACTGGTCACAACCCTGCTGGTGGTACCGATCACGCTGGGCACGGTGCTGGCCGCCGAGGGCCTGCTGAACTTCCTCGGCCCCACCGGGTGGTTCAACCGCATCCTGCAGGGCGCCGGGCTCACCGACCATCCGGTGCAGCTGGTCAACAACTACTGGGGTGTCTTCTTCTCCCTGGTCATCACCGGGTTCCCGTTCGCGTTCCTGCTGATCCTCTCCTACCTGTCCGGCATCGACCCGACGCTGGAGCGCGCCGCCGCCACTCTGGGGGCGGACCGGTGGGCGCGGTTCCGCCGGATCACCCTGCCGCTGCTGGCTCCCGGCCTGGCGACGACGTTCTGCCTGACGTTCGTGCTCGCGTTCAGCGTCTTCCCGTCGGCGATCCTGGTCGGAAACCCGAGCGGTGAGACCAGGGTGATCTCCATCGCCGCGTACCAGGCGGCGTACGAGCAGTACGACTACCCCTTCGCGTCGGCGATTGCCGTGATCATGGGCGTCGTCGAGCTACTGGTGATCGCGGTGGTCATGCTGTGGCGCTCGCGCCTGTACATCGGATCGACGGGAGGGAAGGGCTGATGGCGGGCACACTCGGCGCCCCCGTCGACGCCGGCGCGGCGGTGCGGACGCGGCGCAGGATCGTGGCCGGCCCCGGGGCGTGGCTGGTGTGGGGGGCGGTGGTCCTCTTCATGGTCGGCCTGCTCGGCGTCGTCGGTTCGGTGCTGGTCAACTCCTTCGGGACCCGGTGGTTCGATACCTGGCTGCCGCAGGGGGTGACCACCCAGTGGTACTCCAAGGCGTGGCAGGACTTCGGGTTGCTTCAGGTGATCACCGTGACGCTGGAGGTGTGCGTCACGGTGGTGATGCTGTCCGTGCTGGTCGGCGTCCCCGCCGCGTACATCCTGGCGCGGCGCGACTTCCCCGGTAAGCGCATCGTCTACCTGGCGTTCCTGCTGCCGATCCTGATGCCCCCGATCACCTACGGCATCCCGCTGGCGACCGTCCTCTACAAGTTCGGCCTGGCCGGCCACCTGTCTGGTGTCGTGCTCGCCAACCTGGTGCCATCGGTGCCGTTCGTCATCCTGACGATGACACCGTTCATCGAGCAGATCGACCCAGCGATCGAGCGGGCGGCGCGGATGTCGGGCGCCCGGCTGGGGTCGGTGTTCACCAGGATCCTGGCGCCGCTGTTGGTGCCGGGCATCCTGGCGGCGGCGATCCTGGTGCTGGTACGGACGGTGGGCATGTTCGAGTTGACCTTCCTGACGGCCGGGCCGGACTCGCAGACCCTGGTGGTCGCGCTGTTCTACTCGATGTCGGCCTCCGGCATCCGGGCACAACAGTCGGTCGACGCCATGGCCGTGATGTACATGACCCTGATGCTGGTCCTGTTGGTGGCGGCGCTGCGCTTCGTCAACCCCACCCAACTGGTGGCCAGGGTGAAGGAAGAGCCAGAGCCCTGACACCTGGTCGGCCGACAGGCCGGGGGCGCCGTCCCCGGCCTGTCGGCCGCGGGCGTGGGTCGGGACGGCTGACGACTGCGCGGGGCTGGTGGACCTGCGCAGCACCGGCTTGCCCGCCCGGGCGGCCGGATACCTGATGCGGGTGCAGGGCTGCACGGTCGTGCGGCCCTGCACCCGCAGCGGCGCCGCCACCGTGCTGAGGTCCAGGGCGACCGTTCGTCGTGCTGACCGCCGCGCAGCCACAGCCCGAACCACTGCCCAAGACCGGCAGCATGGTCGGTATCGACCTGGGCATAGCCAACTTCCTCGCCGACTCGAACGGCAGGTTCGTCCCCAACCCGCGTCACGGACGCAGCGCTGCCGCACGGCTCGAAGCAGCACAGCAGACACTCGCCAGGTTTCCTCGTGTCCGACGGGACAAGCGGACGGCGAATCACCGCCGGGCCGTCGAGAAGGTCGCCGAGCTGCACGGCAGGGTCCGCCGTCAGCGGCTCGACCACGCCCACAAGACCGCGCCGGCCCTGGTCCGCGAGCACGATGCCATCGCGTACGAAGACCTCAGGATCCGCAACATGAGCAGGATCCCGGCCCCGAAGCCGGCCCCCGACCAGCCGGGCTGCTTCCTGCCCAACGGGGCCGCTGCGAAGGCCGGACTGAACCGCTCGATCGCCGATGCCGGATGGGGGTGTTCCTCGCGATCCTGAACGCCAAGGCTGAGAACGCCGGGCGGGAAGTGATGGCCGTGGACCCCCGCAACACCTCCCGGCGATGCCCCGAATGCGGGCACACCGCCAAGGAGAACCGGCCCACACAAGCAAAGTTCCACTGCGTTGCCTGCGGCCACACCGCGCACGCGGACACCGTCGGGGCTCTCAACGTTTTACGAGCCGGGCTGGTCCGTCGCGAAGCCCAACCGGCATAGCGAGAAGCCCCCTCAATTGATGAGGGGGAGGAGTCACGCGTCCCGAATCGTCCGCCTGGCCTGGTGCGGCGGATCGGCGGCCGGCGTCGCCACCTCGGCCTTGGACAGACCTGTGTCGCTGGACCCGGCCCCGAAGCGTCGAGCGCTCGGCAGCGGCCGGGTCCAGCGACGAAGCCGGTTCCCTCGTCGGGGCACTACTCCTGGTGGCCCCTGGGGGCGCGGATCGTGACCGTCTCGGTGAGCGGCAGGTTCGACGAGGAGTCGCCCACCTGGATGCGATAGGCGCCGTCCGCGGTCTTCCATGTGTCGGCCCCGGTGTCCCACACGGAGAGCGGGTGGTTCGACGCGGCGGGGTCGATGGTCAGCTCGATTTGTTGCTTCTCCCCCGGCTCGAGCCGGACCTTTTGGAACGCCACGAGGCGCCGGGGCGGCTCTCCCGTGGCGGACGGCAGGCCGAGGTAGACCTGGGCAACCTCTGCGCCGGCCACCTTCCCGGTGTTCTGCACGAAGAAGCGGACCTTGACCGGCTTGGTTCCGTCGGACGTCTTCGGGGTGACCACCAGCTTCGACATCGTGAAGTCGGTGTAGGAGAGCCCGAACCCGAACGGGAACGTCGGCTTGGTGTGGTTCGCGTCGTACCAGCGATAACCCATCTCCAGGCGTTCGCTGTAGGTCGCAGTGAGACGACCACTGCCGTCCGCGTCGACCCCGGGCCACTGATCCGTGGTGGCGTTGGCACCTTCCCGCTGCCCGGTGGGGAAGGTCATCGGCAGCTTGCCCGACGGGTTGGTGACGCCGAACAGCAGATTGGCCACGATGTTGCCGTCCTCCTGCGCCGGGTACCACGCCTCCAACAGCGCGGGCACGTTGTCCAGCCAGGGCAGCAGGACCGGCCCGCCGTTCTTGAGCACGACGACCGTGTTGGGGTTGGCGGCCGCCACCGCGGAGACCAGCGCGTCCTGGTCGACCCCGTTGCTGACCGGCAGCGAGAGCGAGGATCGGTCCACGCCCTCACGGGAGACATCACCCACCATGACCACAGCGACGTCCGACGCAGCCGCCAGGGCCGCGGCCGAGGCCGGGTCGGTCCCGTTGTTGTACGTCACTGTCGCGTCCGAGCCCAGCTTGCCCAGGGCGTTCTCCAGCCCCTGCTTCGGCGTCACCGTGTACGGGGATGTGACGACGATGGTGTCCGACGGGCCCTGGGAGTTGAACTTCGCCTGCCCTGCGAAGGTCTGGCTGCCGATCAACGCCACCGAGTGCAGCGAGCCTGCGTCCAGCGGCAGGGTCTTCCGCTCGTTCTTCAGCAGCACGCTGCCCTGCTCGCCCAGCTCGCGGATCCGCCGACCGTTGGTGGCGAAGTCGATGGGCGTCAGCGAGTTGACGGGACGGTCGAACTGGCCGAGCTTGAACATCACCTTGTAGCGGCGTTCGAGCATCCGGTCGATGTCGGCCGTCACGATGTCGCCCGCGTCCAGAGTGGCGTGGATCAGTGCGGGGGTGAACCAGCGCGGACTGGCGAACTCCAGGTCCAGTCCGGCCTTGATGGCCGGTGCGGTGCTGTGCGTGGCACCGCGGTCGGACATCACATAGCCGTCGAAGCCCAGGTCGCCGCGGAGCCAGTCGCTCAGCAGTCGCTTGTTCTCGCACGCGTATACGCCGTTGAGGTGCGGGTAGGAGCACATGACCGAGGCCAGACCGGCGTCCCGACTGGTCATCTCGAACGGCAGCAGGTAGAGCTCGTGCATGGTGCGGTCGTCGACGACCGTATCCATCTGCGACCGCTGAGTCTCCTGCTCGTTGGCCGCGTAGTGCTTGGCGACCGACTGGACGCCGTGCGCCTGCACCGTGTTGACCTGGGAGACCGCCATCCGACCTGCGAGGTACGGGTCCTCGCCGAAGTACTCGAAGTTACGGCCTGCGTTGGCCACACGGCCCAGGTTGATGCCGGGCGTCAGGAGCACGTTGTGGGCACTCGCCCTGGTCTCCTCACCGAGGATGTCGCCCCATTCCGCCGCGACACCCGTGTCCCAGGACGAGGCCACGGAGAGCGCGCTGGTGAGGCCGGTCGAGGTCGGCGCCACCAGGCAGTCCCCGCCCCCGAACGGGCCGTTGGTCATCCGCAGCGTCGGGATCGCCAACTCGGGGATCCCCTCGACATGGCGGCCGCCCGACGAGAAGTCGCAACCCGGGATGTCGGTGTTGGCGACCGGGTCCATGGCGATCTGCTGGATCTTCTGATCGAGCGTCATCGCGCCGACGAGCAGGTCGGCGCGCACCTCCGGCGTGAGCGCGGCGTTCATCCAGGGCAACTCCGCGGCCGCCGAGGACGGCGACGCCAGACCTGCGACGACGACGGCGCTGAGAGCGACGCACAGCAGGCGCAGTCTGCGCAGCGTGCGCAGTCCGGTGGATCCGGGGGGTCTTGGCACTGTGGGCCTCCAACTTTCTTGATGGTTCCGCGAGCAGAGGTGCGGGAGTGACTCGACACGGCGCACGGAACGGTCCGCTCGGAGCGGTGCGCGGCCACCGGCTGTCGCGGTGTGTGGGTAGGGGCGCCGAGTTGCGGACGATGGTGACTGCAACTGCAACGTCCTGGCAACCGGTTGCCATTTGTTGTCTCCGGACCGGGCAGGAGACTGCTTCGGCAGATCCTCCGTCAGAACGGTTCGGAGACGCCGGGATTCGCCGACCGGCGGACGGACGGAAAAAGGGAGTGTCGGGCGGCGGACAACTTGCCCCTACCGGAGCCACGGTCCACTCCGGGCCTCGCGCCGGTTCCGGCATCGGCCGCGACGGCCTCCACCGGGTCCCCGAGCCTCCGTGTCTGACATGAAACAAGATTCATCGCCCCGCGCCTTGCCAGGGCCCTGCGAACGATTTCAGAATCGGCACACCGACGATCGACAGCCGCCACCCACCCCGCACCGACCCGTGGCGGCTCAGCCGACTCAGAACCCCCGCCGGCGCCCTCCGCCGCAGCTCAAGATCCGCTGCCGAACCCGGGGTCTACATCCTCCCAGGAGCAGTCCGCCCTGCCCCGGGCCGACGCATGCCGTGCCTCACCCCCCGCTCCCCCGGCACAGACGACGGCCTCACGCACATGACGGCCAAAAGGAGATGCCCTATGCGCTCATTCGCACCGTACGCAAGAAGGGCCACATTGTCCCTGCTCGTGCTCGCCCTGCCGCTGTCGGTGAGTCTCGGCACGAACGCCACGGCGGTGGCGCCCGCGCAAACACCCGGCAGCGAAGGCCACGACCCGCAGATCGGAGCACGGACGAAGAACGTGCTGGCCGTCCACGGGAAGCGGTTCAAGGACTCCAACGGCAACGGCCGACTCGACCGCTACGAGGACTGGCGGCTCCCGGCCGGGCAACGCGCGGCAGACCTGGTCACCCGGATGACGCTGCAGGAGAAGGCCGGCCTGCTGCTCGCCGACTCGCTCTACATGGGGTCGAGCCGATCCTGCCCGGCGGGCCCGGGCACCGGGCTGCTGTGCGAGACCGGCAACGGCAGGTCGGGGGCGGAGGCGACGTTCGGGACCACCCAGCGCATCCAGGACCTGGGCGAGCGCTACTTCATCATCCGCGACAACCCGACCGCGAAGGATCTGGCCACCTGGACCAACCGGATTCAGGAGGTGGCGGAGAGCAGCCGACTGGGCATCCCCGCGATGATGATCTCCAACCCGCGCAATCACGTGAACCCCGACCAGGCCTTCGGCATCAGCGAGGCGACCGGCCAGTTCTCTACCTGGCCCGGCACGCTGGGCCTGGCCGCGACGGCGGACCCCGCGCTGGTGAAGCAGTTCGCGCAGATCGCCGCGAAGGAGTGGGTCGCCTCCGGCATCCACAAGGGCTACATGTACCAGGCGGACGTCGCCACCGAACCACGCTGGACCCGCGTCAGCGGCACCTTCGGTGAGAGCCCGCAGCTGGTCGCGGAGATCACGAAGTCGCTGGTCGAGGGCTTCCAGGGAAAGACGCTCAGCCCGGACAGCGTCTCGATGACCGTGAAGCACTTTCCCGGCGACGGCGCCGTGGACAAGGGCCTCGACCCGCACTTCGCATCCGGCCGGTTTGCCGCCTACCCCACCCCCGGAAGCCTGACGAAGTATCAACTCCCCTCCTTCGAGGCGGCGATCAAGGCCGGTACGACCTCGATCATGAGCTACTACAACGCCCCCAGCAACGCGCTCAGCGTTCCCCAACTGAAGGGCGGCGCACCGTTCGAGGAAGTGGGCGGCGCCTACAACAAGGCGATCATCACCGACCTGCTGCGCAAGCAGCTGGGCTTCAAGGGCTACGTCAACACCGACAGCGGCATCATGACCACCACCCCGTGGGGCGTGGAGAACCTGACGGTCCCGCAGCGGTACGCCAAGGCCCTCAACGCCGGCAGCAACCTGTTCTCGGTGACCGGCGACCCGGCCCTGCTCGTCCAGGCGGTGACCTCGGGGCTGGCACCGGAGAGCAGGCTCACCGAGTCGGCGCAGATGCTGCTGACCGAGCTTTTCCGGGTGGGCGCCTTCGAAAACCCCTACGTCGACCCCGGCCGGGCCCAGGCCATCGCCACCGACCCGGCCTCCCAGGCCAAGGCCGACGACGCGAACCGCAAGTCCGTCGTGCTGCTGCGCAACGACCGCGGGCAACTGCCGATGACCGACGGCAAGGCGAGAAGCGGCAAGCTGTTCGTGGAGGTCGCCACCAAGACGGGCAGCGCCGCCCAGACCGAGGCGCTGAAGGCGCTGATCCGCAGGACGGACCCGTCGGTGGTCCTCACCGACAACCTGGGCGAGGCGACAAACGCCTTGGTCTGGGCGAGGCCGAACACCTTCACCGTCTCCGACGCGGAGGGCCAGTCCCTGGAGCTCAATGCCGACACCGGCATCGACGTGGCCCGGATCAAGGCCATCGAGGCCGCGGTGCCGACCGTCCTGGCGGTCAACCTCACCAACCCGTGGATCATCAAGGACATAGAGCCCGGAGCCGCGGCGGTGCTGGGCACCTTCGACGTGAAGTCCGAGGCACTGCTTGACATCGTCCGCGGCCGCTTCGCCCCCAGCGGCAAACTGCCCATCACCCTGCCGGCCGACAAGCACGCGGTCGACATCAGCAAGCCGGACGTCCCCGGATACGACGAGGGCCCCGGATACGTCTACCGCGACCACAACGGCACGGCCTACGGCCTCGGCTACGGCACTTCGTACCGCACGGTCGGCTGAGCCGGCCGTTCTCCGACCCCGCCCGTCCCGTCCGGACCCCGATCCCTCAACGGTCCGCACGGGGCGGGCCTCGTCGCGACGTCCCGGACTGCTTGATGGCCCGTCACCGCAGGCGGAGCGTCACTGCTCGTACGCGTCGACAAGAGCCTGGATGTCGAGCTGCCGCATCCCCCGCATGGCCTCAACTCGCTCCGACTTCACCGGTCCGGGTATCTCAGCAGATCGGGTCAGCGTCCTCGGGACGACCTGCCAACCACTCGGCCGTAAACGATCGAGCTTGCCGGCTCGGTTCGATACGGCTTTGCTCATGCTCCCGACTGCCCCTACGAACTCACTCCCTGTGGGTGCCTGGTTGGCCGCAGGTGCATGGTCCGACGGGCAGGTCCTGTCGTGGCAGGTCGGGAGAGGGCCCGTCCACGGCTGCAGGACGGGGTCGCCCCCGACCGCGCGGGGCGGTGGACCCGCGAACCACCAGCCGGGCCGGCAGCACCACCGGTCGGCCGGTGCTCGCATGGGCGCCACCCAGGACCGAGAGCAGATCGCGGACCGCCGTGTACCCCTGGGCCCGCAGTGGTGCCGCCACCGTCGTCAGACCTGGGGTGACCAGCTCCGCGCCGAAGATGTTGTCGAAGCCGACGACGCTGACGTCCTTTGGCACCCGCCGCCCCGCCGCCTGCAGGCCGCGTATCAGCCCAATCGCCAGTTGGTCGTTGTAGGCGATGACGGCCGACGTCCCATGCCGACCGAACTCCTCGGCGGCCTTGGTCCCCCCGGCCACAGTCGGCGGGTACGGCCCTGTCCGGTGTACCCGGAGCTGCAACTCTGCCGACTCCTCGCGCAGGGAGCGCCACCGCATGCCGTCAGCCCACGACGCCTCCGGCCCGGAGACGTAGGTGATGGTGCGGTGCCCCTGGTCCGCCAGGTGCTGAACGGCCAACCGCATTCCGTGGACGTTGTCGGTGACGACGCTCGGCACGTCGGCGACGTGCCGGTTGAGCACGATCATCGGCCGCTGCCTGGCGATCACCCGGATCGCCGAGTCCGACATCCGCGAGCTGGCGAGGACAACGCCCTCCACAGTCGGCAGTGCCCGCTCCAGCGCCTCCCGTTCCACCCGGTCCGACTCCTGGGCGTCGACCAGCAGGATGACGTACCCCGCCTCAGCCGCGGCGGACTGCGCACCGCGGATGATCTCCCCGTAGAACGGGTTGGTGATGTCCGCGATCACAAAGGCGAGCATCGAGGTGCGCCCGGTGGGAAGCGCGCGGGCCAGCGGGTTGGTGCGGTAGCCGAGGTCGGCGGCGACCTGCCGGATCCGTTCGGCGGTCTCGGCGTTCACCCGGCCCGGCCGCGAGAAGGCCCGGGAGACCGTCGAGGCGGCTACCCCCGCAGCCCGTGCGACGTCATAGATCGTCGGCGGGCGCCGCCCCTTGGATGGGGTTGGTTCGGCCACGGGATTCACCTGCTCCGTCCATTGGAGTGCGTGACAACAGATGGCAACCGCTTGTCGTCCGTGTGTCGCATCAGCTTACGAGTTGGTGGGTGACAGCGGGTGGGTCGTGTTCGCCTGTTGAGGGTCGTTGTTCAGATGGCCGCGGTGCGGTCGGAGACGAGGGCGGCGATGGCCTGGTAGGTGGCGGGCAGCCGGTCTCGTCGGTGGGTCCAGCGGGTGAGTTGCTTGCAGCGCTTGTGGTCGGCGAGGGCGTGTTCGACGGTGATGCGCTTGGAGGAGTGCTGGTGGCGGAGTCGTTCTCCGGCTGCGTGGACATGCGGGAGGGCGATTTTGTTCGGCTTCCTGGGCGGGGTGATGGCCTGACCGGGGTGGTCGCGTCGCAGACCGAGGTAGCCGTCGTCCAGGAGGACTTCCACCCTTGACGTCCCTGAACTGGCCTCCAGCGCAGGTGCCAACCCCGCGCTCCTCGAGGCCGAGATCGCCGCCGTCCTGAACCGGGCCGGCGTTCCCGCCTAACCGCCGAGCAGAACCGCCCTGCTCTGCATCGTTCCTCTACGGCTTGTCCGGCGGGTCATGTGACTGGCCGGCGCTCGTTTCGGCCAGGTCAGTCGATGGTCCAGTCGCGCAGCTGACGGGCGAGGCGGGCGACGCCCAGCGTCCCTGTGGCGGCGTCGCGCACGAGGGCGACGGCCGCCTTGGGCGGGTAGTCGAGCCGGTGTCCGTTCAGGGCGAGGTACGCCTCGGTCGAGTGCCATGCGAAGGCCTCGCCCGAGTGCTCGAGGCAGGGGAGTTTTGACAGGGTCTGCAACAGTGCGGCGGCCTTGAGGTGCACGGAGCCGTAGATGTCGCGTTCCATGGCGCTGGCGTTGACCCGCGCGACGGCCGCGTACAGCGGTCCCAGGTCGTCGACCTGCGGGTCGCCGTCGAGGAGCTCGGCGGCGTGCAGCAGGAAGGTGATGTCGAGCGGGCGCAGCGGTTCGGGCTGGGTCACGCAGCCTGGCCCCGCTCCTGCTGCCGAAGCTCGGCACGGGCCTGCTGCTCGGCGGCTCGCTGCTCCGGGGAGGGGGCGGTGCTGCTGGGTTCGGCGGCGAACGCGGCGCCGCTGCGGGCCATCGACTCCTTGAAGCCGTCCAGGAACCGCTGCTCCACGGCGGTCGCGCGGGCGTAGGCCGCGGAGAGGATGTACTCCTGCAGGCTCACTCCTTCCTGCGCGGCTGCGGCGGCGATCGCGGCCCGCTGCTCGGGGTCGGGGAAACGCAGGTTCATGGCCTTCGGTTCTGGCATGGTACCGACGGTACCAGTGGTATCACCTTTGGCCCAGGGCAATGGCTCCGCCGGGGTGAGGTGGCAGGTGAGGACAGCTCTGAAGTCAGCGGAAGCCACCCGCCAGGCGGATCTCGCCCAGGCCGCAGCGAACCTGTGAGGGGCAGAAAGTCGTTGCTGCAGGTCAAGGCGTATAGCGGTATTCGTTGATGGCTCTGCCGAGGGTGCGGGTGCGCCGGGGTCGGCGGTTTGCGGGGCCGCAGCACAGGTCGTCAATGGGGATGTCCTTCTGCGACCGACCCCAGTGCACAGCCGCCACACGGCGCAGACACCCGGGTTTCCGCTCCGGGCCACCCGGCAGCCGAACAGCCCGCTTCGGGATGCAGGTGACACGCGCAGGCGAGTTGAATGGAAAGCAGGCAGCCGCTATGCAAGGCGGTGAGGCAGACGAGTGCGAACCCTGTATCCGATATCGCTGGGCGACTGCTGAGCGACGGAGCGGCGATGGTGCTGGACGACCGCGGGATCATGGTGGCGTGCACGCCCGCGGTCAAGGAGTTGCTCGGCGTAGGGGTCAGGGAGCTGATCGGCCGACCGTTCGCTGACCTGCTCGCCGAGCCCGGCGAGTGGCTGCTCCCGCCCGGCGGCCCGGCGACGCTGCGCCACTACGGTGGCCAGGCCGTGCAGGTGCAGCTCGAGGTGCTACCGCTGAGCGGCGATTCCCAGGCTTTCTGCCTGGTGTGGGCGGTTCCGGCGGCGGCGGCCGCAGACCGGGAACAGGACGATGCCCTGGTGCGCGCGCTGTTCAGGCAGACCGAGGTAGGGCTGGCGCTGCACGACGCCGACCTGCGGATTATCCGGACCAACCGCCCCCAGGGCGCCGTCGGCCCGCTCGCCCGCACCGGGGCCGGGCCGGTCGGTGTGGCACTCGACGAGGTGTTGGTACCGGCGGACGCCGGGGCCCTCGTGAAGCAGTTGCGCCAGGTCGCGGAGACCGGGAAGCCGATGACCAACCAGGTGGTCCGAGTGCGTTACCAGAAGGCACCCGAGCAAGAGCGCACCATCTCCTTGTCGGCACTGCGGTTGGAGGAACGGGAGGGCCGCTGCACCGGGGTCGCGGTCATCTTCAGTGACATCACCGACCGGCAACAGGCGCAGCGCGGCCTGGGTCTGGTCAGAGGGGCCGAGAAGCTGCTGCTGGGTTCGCTGGACATCGTCCGCACCGCCGAAGGGCTGGCCAGGGTGCTGGTGCCCGAGTACGCCGACCTGGCGGCGGTGGACCTCGCGGAGGCGGCGCTGGTGGGTGAGGAGCCCGGTGACTTCTCCCTCGGGGCTCCGCTGCGGCGGGTCGCGGCAACTGCCAGGGGTGGCGCCTGGCCGGCCGAGTTGCTGCCGGTCGGGGCCTCACTGCGGGTCCGGGATCCGGAGAGCGAGTTCGTCTACCAGCACTTTGCGTTGGCCGTGTCGGACCTGTCCGAGCTGCGAATCGCGCTGGCGGATGACGTCGAGGGGCGGCGCCGGGTGCTGCCCGACGCTGCGGCGTCGCTGCTGATGATGCCGTTGCAGGCTCGCGGGCTGCTGCTGGGGGCAGCGGTGCTGTGGCGCTGCGCCGGCCGGCCCCGTTTCGACGAGGACGACGCTGTGCTGGGCACGCAGATTGGTTCCCGGGCCGCGATCAGCCTGGACAACGCGCGACGATACGCCCGCGAGCACCGTGCCGCGGAGGCCTTGCAGCGCAGTCTGCTGCCACAGGCGGTCGTCCAGATGAGCGCGGCCGACACGGCCGGCTCCTATGTGCCGGCCGGCACCACGGCGGGGATCGGCGGCACCTGGTTCGATGTGATCCCGCTGTCCTCCTGCAGGGTCGCCTTCGTCGTGGGCGACGTGGCGGGACACGGCGTGGAGGCAGCCGCCGCGATGGGACGGCTACGGACGGCGGTGCAGACCCTCTCCGACATGGACCTGCCCCCCGAGGAGTTGCTGACCCACCTGGACGACCTGGTCATCCGGCTGTCGGCGGCGGAGGCCGCCGCTCCGGGGCCGAACCGCGGGCAGGGCACCGTACTCGGCTCCACATGTGTGTACGCGGTGTACGACCCGATCACCGGGGTGTGCACGATCGCCAGTGCGGGCCACCCACCGCCGGTGCTGTCCGTCCCCGGGCGACCGGGGGCCGGTTTCGCCGCGGTCAGGCCGGGGCCGCCGCTCGGGGTGGGCGGTCTGCCCTTCGAGCCGGTGGAGTTGGCGATGGAGCCGGGGGCGCTGCTCGCCTTCTGCACGGGCAAGCTGCTGGCGCACGGTGTGGAGGGGACCGAGGAGCGGCTGCGGCAGCTGCGCGAGCAGGTGGAGGCCGCCGTGCAGGAGGACCGGTCACCGACGGAGACCGGACGTACCGTGCTCCGGCATCTGTTGCCCGAGGCGCCCGACCATGACGTGGCGCTGCTGACGGCCCGGCTGCACGCGCTGCCCCCGGACTCCACAGCCATCTGGAAGCTCCCGCCGGATCCGCAGGCGGTGGGCCGGGCCCGGGAGATGGTGACGGCGCAGCTGAGCGCTTGGCAGCTGGAGGAGCTGACGTTCACCACCGAGCTGATCGCCAGTGAGCTGGTGACCAACTCCATCCGGTACGCCGGCGGCCCGGTGGGTCTGCGGCTGATCCGGGACCGAGCGCTGATCTGCGAGGTCTCTGACCCCAGCCAGACCCAGCCGAGGCTGCGCAGGGCCCGGCTGACTGACGAGGGCGGCCGCGGGCTGTTCCTGATTGCTCAGCTTTCTCAACGCTGGGGCAGCCGCTACACCCGCCACGGCAAGACCATCTGGACCGAACAGCCACTGCCCACACCCGGGCCTTGACGGCCTTCTGATCGGACACGCACAGCCGGTTGACGGTGACGTCGCGGACGCCTGGGACCCTGGTCGGCCGGCCGGCCGCCCGCGCCCCGGACAGGCCGTGGCCCGTGGCCCCACCGGCCACGGGCCACGGGCCTCGGTCGGAGTCGCCTCAGATCCGGTCGTGCAGCAGGTCCTCGAGGAGGTGGACGAAGACGTCGTGCGCCTCGATCTGGGTCCAGTGGCCGGACTTGGGGATGATGTGGAGCGTCGCGTTCGGCAGTGTCTTCGCGAGATACGTGCTCGACTCGACGGGGACGATGATGTCGTCGCGGCCGTGGACGCACAGGGTCTTGTGCGGCAGTGAGGTGAGTTCCTCGACCGTGAAGGCCGGCGGCTTCGTGCCGGGCGCGAACATCGCTGCGTGTGAGCGCTTCACATCGGCTCGCTCGATGTAGGGCATGCGCTCGGCGACGACGCGGTCGACGACCCCGGAGAGCGTGCCCATGTCGAAGACGAAGGACGCGAGGAGCTTCTGAAGCTGCCCCGGCGTCGGGTCGGCGTAGAAGGTGCGCAGGTGTTCCAGCCCGGGCGTGATCGGCAGGTCGGGCGCGCCGCCGGATCCCATGAGGAGCATGGTGCCGACGCTCTCCGGCCGGCTCAGGGCCATGCGGAGTGCGATCATCCCGCCCATGGAGTTCCCGACGAGGTGCGCCTTCTCCACGCCGAGCTCGTCGAGCAGGTCCCACAGGGTGTCGGCCTGGACGAGGTTGAGCGGGCCCATGCCGGTCGGCGGGTCCTCGAGATGGGTCGAGTCGCCGAAGCCGATCATGTCCGGCGCGAGGCAGTAGTAGCGCTCGCCGAGCTCCTCGATGACGGCCTTCCAGTTGGACGTCCCCGTCGCCCCCGGTCCCGAGCCGTGGAGGAAGAGGAGGGCCTCCTTGGCCCCGGTACCCGTCCGGTGGAGCCGGTAGGTGACGTCTCCGACGGAGACGTCGCTGCTGGTCACGGTGGTCATGGGCGACTCCTTCACGCTTGCATGTAATGCGATTCGTTCTGAATCAAGCACTCCAATTTATGACTGCGTCAACACAGCCACAAGGCCTGTTCATCCTCCAAAATTGCTGATTCTCCGCCTCTTGCGTTCGCGTTACGGGTCCTGCATCCTCTGGTGCAACCACTACAGGGACGCCGATGTCGCGTCCGTCGTGGTCCAGAATCAAGGGAGATTCGATGATCAGGGAACTCGCGTACCTCCGAGTCGCCTCTCCGCGCCACGAGGACTGGGTCGCCTACGCCACCGAGGTCCTCGGCTGCCAGCTCGCCCCCCGCGGAGCCGACGGCTCGGTCCGCCTCCGCGTCGACGACGCGGCCCACCGGATCACGGTCTCGCCCGGGGGAGCGGACGCCTTCGAGGCCGCCGGCTGGGGCTTCGTCAACGAGACCGAGCTCGCGGCATACGTCGCGCGCCTCAGGGGCACCGGACTGAGGGTCGCCGAGGGCACCCCCGAGGAGTGCGCCGACCGCGCCGTCGCCGGCATGTGGTGGGTGACCGACCCGTGGGGGACCCGTCACGAGTTCGTCTGGGGCCAGCAGCGCCACCCCGGCACGTTCTGGCCGGGCCGGCGGATCAGCGGCTTCGTGAGCGACGACTTCGGCCTGGGCCACATCGTCCTCATCGCGCCGAGCCTGGCCGAGGCCGACGCGTTCTACTGCGACCTGCTCGGCTTCACCCTCTCGGACCGGGTGGACGAGGAGTTCATGAAGGTCCGCTTCTACCACTGCAACGGGCGGCACCACTCCCTCGGGATCGCCGAGGTGCCGGGGACGGTCGGGTTCAACCACCTCATGCTCGAGGTGCGCAACCTCGACGACGTCGGCACCGGGTACGACCTCGCCCGTCAGCAGGGCCATCCGATCGTCCGGGCGCTCGGCCGTCACACGAACGACCTCATGACGAGCTTCTACATGTCGACGCCGTCCTCGTTCCAGATCGAGTACGGCTGCGGCGGACTCGTCGTCGACGACCGCACCTGGGTCGCCTCGACGAACGATCGTCCCTCCCTGTGGGGCCACGACTTGACCGACTGGGGACGGGACAACCCGCCCGGCATCCTGAACAAGCTCGAGGAGGTGGCCCGATGAGGCTCGCCAGCCGCCGAGGCCGCGCGTTCGTCCTGCGGGACGAGTCGTCCGGCTGGGACCTTCGGTCCGCGAGCGGCGGCCGGTTCCCCGCCGACCCGATGGCGATGTACGCCCGTGTCGCCGAGATCCGGGAGTGGCTCGCCGCCTGCTCCGGGACCGTGGCCGAGACCGTACGCCCCGAGGAGCTCGACGCACCGGTGCCGAAGCCGGGGGCGATCGTCGCGATCGGCCTGAACTACGCCGAGCACGCGGCCGAGGCCGGCTTCGAGGCGCCGACCGAACTTCCGCCGGTCTTCGCGAAGTTCCCCTCGTCGATCACCGGGGCGTACGGCGAGATCGTCCTGCCCGAGGACGGCACGACCGACTGGGAGGTCGAGGTCGTCGCGGTCGTCGGAGCCCCCATGCACGACGTCGCGCCCGAGGACGTGTTCGACCACCTCGCGGGCCTGACCGTCGGACAGGACATCTCCGAGCGCACCCGTCAGCTCTCCGGGCCCGCACCGCAGTTCGGTCTCGCGAAGTCCCACCCCGGTTTCTCGCCGATCGGACCGTGGGTCGTCACCCTCGATGAGCTCGACGACCCGAACGACCTGCGGCTCGGCTGTTCGGTCGGCGGCGAGGTCGTCCAGGAGGGCACCACGGCCAAACTCCTGTTCTCCATCCCGCGCGCACTCTCCGAGCTGTCGAAAATCCTCACACTTCAGCCGGGCGACCTCGTCTTCACGGGGACGCCGGACGGCGTCGGGATGGGGATGAACCCGCCCCGCTATCTCGCCTCGGGCGAGGTCCTCGAGACCTGGGTCGAGGGCATCGGGCGGATGCGACACGTCTTCCGCTGAACCCGCGCCGCCTGAGTCCGCCGGACCGGGCACGCACCGGCAAAGGAGCCGAACCCATGACCCCTCCCCTCTCGACCCGGAGATTCACCGCCCTCGCCGCGGCCTCCGTCACCGCCCTCCTCCTCACCGCCTGCGGCGCGGGCGAGCAGGGCTCGAAGGACACGAACTCGTCCGGCGGCACCTCCACCTCGGCCGGCGGCGCGGCCGACCGCGCCGGTACCGGCGCGGCGAAGAAGGACGTCGCCGCCTGGGCCGACGCCCCGCAGTGGCCGGACGTCCCGAAGCTGAGCAAGAAGGTCGACCTCAAGGGCAAGAGGTTCACCTACGTCGCCCTCGGTGACCAGGTACCGGTCATCCACGGCATCGGTGTCGGTGTACAGCAGGCGCTGTCCGCCGCAGGTGCGAAGGTGGACACCTGCGACGGCAAGTTCAACCCGACCTCGGTCGCCTCCTGCCTCAAGACAGCGGGCGACGAGAAGGTCGACGGCGTCATCACGTCGTTCGTCGACTACCAGATGGCCGGACCCGCCTTCGACCAGCTCGCACGCAAGGGCGTCAAGGTCGTCGTCGGCGGCGTCGCCCCTTCGGGCGGCAGGACGAGCGACGCGACCCTCGCGTTCTACGACAACACTCCGCGCGTCTTCGCCCTCCACGAGGCGATGGCGAAGAGCGCGATCGCCCAGCTCGGCGATTCGGCGAAGGTTGTCTGGGCCAAGCTCATGGACTCGACGACCACCAAGTCCGCGAGTGCGAAGGGCATCGCGAAGTTCAAGGAGCTCTGCCCGGGCTGCCAGATCGAGAGCGTCGAGTTCACGACGGTCACCCTCGACAAGCTCGGCCTGGCGATCAGCGCCGCGCTCCTTGCGAACCCCGACACGAACGCGATCGTCGTCCCGGTCGACACGATGGTCCCCTCCGCGCTCCAGGGCATCCAGAGTGCGGGCAAGGCGGGCAAGGTCAAGGTCTTCTCCTCGAGCTCCGACCTCGCCGGGCTCCAACG
Source organism: Streptomyces sp. NPDC057486 (assembly GCF_042802415.1). Lineage (NCBI taxonomy): Bacteria > Bacillati > Actinomycetota > Actinomycetes > Kitasatosporales > Streptomycetaceae > Streptomyces > Streptomyces sp. NPDC057486. The sequence continues at coordinate 28,999 of NZ_JBHVEE010000076.1, forward strand.
GGTCAAGGACGGCCGGCAGGCCTCCGACCTCGGCACCCCGGTCCTCTACGAGGGGTGGCGCTTCGCCCACGCGATGATGCAACTCCTCGCCGGTGACGAGGTGTCCAAGGGCGACCAGCTCGTGACCCGCGACTTCACCAAGGACAACGTCGGCCAACTGACCCTGACACCAAAGAAGTACCTCACCGACGACTGGTTCGGCGGCAGCGGCTACCGCGACACGTTCCTCAGCGCCTGGGGACTGAAGTAACCGATGGGGACCGAACTCCGGCTCGAGGCGCGCGGGCTGTCGAAGACGTACGGCGGCTCCCACGCTCTCGAGGACGCAGGCCTCGCCATCGCGCCCGGTGAGATCCACGCCCTCGTGGGTCAGAACGGGTGCGGCAAGTCCACCCTCGTCAAGATCCTGACCGGCTACCACGCGCCGGATCCGGGCGGCTCGATCAGTATCGACGGGACCGGGCTGAGCCTGCCCGTGCGGTGGAGCGAGGCGAGCGCGGCCGGGGTGTCCGTCGTCCACCAGGACCTCGGGCTCCTCGATCACCTCACCGTCGCGGAGAACATCGGCGTCGGCGGCTACGAGCACTCGAGGACGACACGGAGGATCAACTGGCGTGCCCAGGAAAACATAGCGCGCACGGTCCTCGACCGCCTCCGGGTGCCGATCGACCCCACCGCGCCGGTCGCGTCCCTCTCCCCGACGCGCCGGGCGGAGGTCGCGATCGCACGGGCGCTGCGCGACCTCAAGCCGGGGCGCGGCCTCGTCGTCCTGGACGAGGCGACCCGGGCCCTGCCCCGCGAGGAGCTCGACCGGTTCCACGGCCTGCTCCGGCGGGTCGTCGCCGAGGGAACGTCGATCCTGATGGTCAGTCACAACCTGGAGGAGGTACTCCGATTCGCCGACCGGGTCACCGTCCTCAGGGACGGCAAGGTAGCGGCGGGGACACTCGCGATCAATGGCCTCGCCGAGCACGACCTCGCCAGGCACATGCTCGGTCGCACCGTCGATGCCGTGGCGCGCGAGGAACGCGACTTCACCGGCGTCCCGGTCGTCGCGACGGTCTCCGGGCTCACCGCCCGGGGCCTCGGGGACCTCGCGCTGGAGATCCGGCGCGGGGAGGTCGTCGGCCTGACCGGGCTGCCGGGCACCGGGTTCGAGTCGGTGCCCCGCCTGGTCGCCGGTGTCGAGCACGCGAGGGCCGGCACCCTCACCACCGGCCGGCGGACGGTCGATCTGAGCCGGGCCGACGTGAGCGAATGCCTCAAGGCCGGTGTCGCGCTCGTCCCCGAGAAGCGCATCGTCGAGGGGCTCGCCCTCGAACTGAGCATCCGCGACAACATCGCCATCCCCAACATCAGGCACCGCGGCAGGTCCTGGTTCGTCGGCCGCCGCTGGCAGGACTCCACGGCGGCCGAGGCGATCACCCGGCTCGACATCCGCACCCGCTCGTCGCAGACCCTGACCCGCGAGCTCTCCGGGGGCAACCAGCAGAAGGTCCTCCTCGCGAAGTGGCTCTCGGTCGCACCGGACGTCATCGTCCTGCACGAGCCGACCCAGGCCGTGGACGTCGGCGCCCGGGCCGACATCCTCCGCTCGATCCGTGAAGCCGCGTCCCGTGGCCTCGGCGTACTCCTCGTGAGCATCGAGCCGACCGACCTCGTCGACGCCTGCGACCGGATCCTCGTCGTCGGCCGGGACGGACGGGTGCAGACCCTGCGCACCCATGAGCCGGACGACGTGCTCGAGGCCGTCTACGACGAGCCCGCACCCACCGGGCCGGCACCCACCGGCCCCACCGCCGACGTACGAGACGACCGGTCCACAGGGACCGAGGGGAGGTGACCATGTCGGACTCCACGGGACGTGCCGACTCCGTCCTCGCAGCTGAAGCCGACCAGGAACCGGTCGTCGACCGGTCGGCCGCGACAGCAGGCGGCGCCGCGACGACGGGCCGCGGCCGGATGCCCTGGCTCGGGACGATGGCGAGCAGGTACGCCCTCGTCGTCGTGTGGGCGCTCATGGCACTCGTCTACTACATCCTCATGCCCCACAGGTTCGGCTCCACCGCGACGATCTCCTCGATCTTCGGCTCCCAACAGGTCCTCGTCTTCCTCGCGATGTCGGCGATGATCACCCTCGTCGTCGGGGAGTTCGACCTCTCGATCGCCTCGGTCATGGGCATCGCCGCGACCCTCATCCCGGTCCTCGTGACGAGTCATGGCTGGAACGTCTGGGGTGCGTGTCTCTTCGCACTCCTCGTCTGTCTCGTCGCCGGCGCGGTCAACGCGTTCTTCGTCGTGGTCATCGGGGTGCCCAGCTTCGTCGTCACCCTCGGCATGGGCACGCTGCTGATGGGAGTCGCCCAGGCCATCTCCGGGTCGACGATCGTCTCGGTTTCGAGCCCGTCGCTGAGCGCCTTCGCACTGCATGAGGTCCTGGGCATGCCGATCTCGTTCTACTACGGCATCCTCCTGGCGGCACTCCTCGCCTACATCCTCGGCTGGACGCCGCTCGGCCGCGGCATGATCTTCGTCGGCGCGAGCCCCGAGGTCGCCCGGCTCGCGGGCATCCCCGTACGCCGGATCCGGATCGGTGCGTACCTCGCGGGCGCGCTCATGGCCGGCCTCGCGGGGGTCATGCTCGTCGCGACCGTCGGCGGCTTCGACTCCTCGTCGTCGGCCACGTACCTGCTGCCTGCGCTCGCCGCGGTCTTCCTCGGCACGGCCGTCGTTCAGCCGGGCATGTTCAACCCGATCGGCACGATGATCGCCATCTACTTCCTCACGACCGGCATCTTCGGCCTCCAGCTGCTCGGCTTCTCCGGCTGGATCCAGAACGTCTTCTACGGCGCCGGTCTCGTCGTCGCGGTCACCCTCGCGAAGGTCGTCCGCGACCGGACGACCGAATAGAACTCCCCCACGCCGAAAGGAACCCCGACCATGCACCCGGCAACGGCGTACATTCTCGAGCACGCGGACGCGCTGCGCGCCGAGGCCGAACCCAGCGACCGACTCGGCCGGATCACCGACCGCACCGCCGAGATCCTCCGGGCCTCGGGCGGGATCCGCCTCCTGCAGGCCAAGGACCTGGGCGGCTTGGAGGCCCACCCGAACGACTTCCTCGACTGGGTCCTCGCCGTCGGCGAGCAGCACCCGGCGGCCGGCTGGATCGCCGGCGTCGTCGGCATCCATCCGTGGGAGATCTCGATCGCCTCCCCGCGGCTCCAGAAAGAGGTCTACGGGGAGGACCCCGACATCTGGGTCGCCTCGCCGTACGCCCCCTTCGGGCGGGCGGTGCCGGTGGAGGGCGGCTACCGGTTCAGCGGGAGCTGGCCCTTCAGCACCGGCACGGATCACTGCGAGTGGGTCATCCTCGGCGGCCTGCTCGCCGACGAATCCGGCAGGCCGACGACGCCGCCGACGATGCGCCACTTCATCCTGCCGCGGTCGGACTACGAGATCGTCCCCGACTCGTGGAACGTCATGGGCCTGTCCGGCACCGGCTCCAAGGACGTCCGGATGACCGACGCGTTCGTCCCCGACCACCGCGTCCTCGACGGCGTCGAGGTCCGGGACAACACGTACAGCGACCGGTGGCGGCCGGGCGCGCCCCTGTACGCCATGCGGTTCGGGGTCATGTTCCCCTTCGCGATCAGCGCGGGCACCTTCTCGATCGCCCGCGGAGCCGTCGCGGTCGCCGAGAAGCACATCGAGGGCCGGGTCTCCGCCCAGGGCAGCGTCTCGAAGGTGGACCCCTTCGTCCTCGACGCGCTCGCGAAGGCGCACGCCGATGTGGAGGCCGGGATCGCGCACGTCCGGGCGATCATCGCCGGGTTCTACGACACGGTCGGCTCCGGCGGCGACATCACCGTCAAGGACCGGCTCCGTTTCCGACGCGACCAGGTCCGGGCGACCGACCGCGCGATCGGCTCGGTCAACGAGCTCTACCGGCTCATGGGTTCTTCGTCGATCCAGAAGGCGTCGCCGCTCGAGCGCTACTGGCGAGACCTCCAGGTCGCGGCGACGCACGTGTGCAACAGCCGCGAACCCTGCTATCTCGCCTGGGGCCTGGACCACTTCGGCGGCGAGATACCGCCCACCGCGCAGTACTGATCAGCCCCGATCCCCCGAGGCGAACGCCGCCCCGCCTCCCCCGGCGGCGACACTCCCCGAACCTGAATGACCGTCACCACACTTGATATCAGGAGTACTTGAGCAATGGCGCTGACGTACGAGGACACCAGCCGGTCCGTGAAGACCGAGGACTGGAACATCCATTACAACGAGGCGGGCTCTCAGGACGCCCCCGCAGTCGTCCTCCTCCACGGCTCCGGACCGGGCGCGACGGGCTGGAGCAACTTCAAGACGAACCTCGAGCCGCTGTCCGCGCACTTCCGCGTGATCGCGCCCGACATGCCCGGCTGGGGCGAGTCCGACCCGGTCACCAAGGAGGAGCGCGACCATGCGAAAGCCGCCGTCCAGCTCCTCGACGCGCTCGACATCGAGAAGGCCGCGTTCGTCGGCAACTCCATGGGCGGCATCACGACCCTCCGCCTCGCGACCGAGTACCCCGAGCGTGTCAGCCACGTCGTCACGATGGGGCCCGGCTCCGGCCCCCAGCCCAAGCTCCTCACGCCGGGCGGCGGGCTGTCCGAGGGCATGAAGGTCCTCGTCGCCGCCTACCGCGACCCGTCCACGGAGTCGATGAAGCGGCTGACCGAGGTCATGACCTTCGACAACGCGCGCTTCGCGACCGACGAGCTCGCGGCCGAGCGCGCCGCCGGCGCCGCCGAGCACCCGGAGCACCTCGCGAACTACCTCGACGGCTTCGCCCGCGGCGGCGCGATCGCCCAGTGGTTCTCGCTCGACGCCCTCGACTCGATGGACATCCCGACCCTGCTCGTCCACGGCCGCGACGACCGGGTCGTCCACTTCGAGAACTCCCTGACCCTCCTCGCGCGGATCCGGAACTCGCGGCTGGTCCTGCTCAACCAGTGCGGCCACTGGGCGCAGGTCGAGCACGCCGACGAGTTCAACCGGCTCGTGACCGGGTTCGTCACCCAGCACTGACAGTCCCGAAATCCCGCGCGACGGCAACCCGGCGCACGCCCCAGGAAGGTCATACGCAGATGAGCGATGTGAAGAACAAGATCGAGGCCGCGATACCGGTCCTCAAGGAGGAGTCCGTCCCGAGCGACGAACTCGGCAGGCTGACCGACAAGCTGGCCGCGACCCTCCGCGACACCGGCATCATCCGGATGTACCAGCCGGTCGAGTTCGGCGGTGAGGAGGCACACCCGGTCGACTTCATGGAGGCCGCGATGGCCGTGGCCGCGGCCTCGCCCTCCGCGGGCTGGGTCTCCGGCGTGGTCGGGGTTCACCCGTGGGAGATCGCGATGATGGACCACCGCCTCCAGGAGGAGATCTGGGGCGAGGACCCGGACACGTGGACCGCGTCGCCCTACGCGCCTTTCGGCCGGGCGAAGCCGGTCGACGGCGGCTTCCTCTTCTCCGGCCGCTGGCCCTACTCGACCGGCACCGACCACGCCGGATGGGTCATCCTCGGCGGGATGGTCGTCGACGAGGACGGCAACCCCGGTACGCCGCCGGACATCCGCCACTTCGTGATCCCGCGCGAGGACTACACGGTCATCGAGGACACGTGGAACACCCTGGGCCTGAAGGGCACCGGCTCCAAGGACGTCGAGATGCATGACGTCTTCGTCCCCGACTACCGCGTCGTCGAGGGAATGGCGATGCACGACGGGGCCTACGAGGACCGCCGGCCCGGCAAGACGCTCTACAGGCTGAAGTTCCCCGTGGTCTTCTCCGCCGCGATCAACAGCGCGACCATCGGCATCGCCCAGGGCGCCCTCGACGTCTACCGGGACTACATGGTCCAGCGTGTCTCCGCCGACGGCCGCGTCGCGAGCAAGGACCCGATCCAGCTGAACGCCTACGCCGAGGCCGCCGCCGACGTCGCCGCGTCCAGGGCCCATCTCCTGTGCGACATGCGTGAGCTCTTCGACTTCGTCGAGAAGGGCGGCGAGATGAGCTGGACCCAGCGGCTCACCGCCCGCCGCAACGGGGTCCGCGCCGTCCGCCGCGCGACCGACGCCGTCGACCGCCTCTACAAGCTCTCCGGCGCCCAGGGCATCCACCTGCGCCTGCCGAACGAGCGGTACTGGCGCGACCTGCAGTCCGGCCTTAGCCACATCTGCAACCTCACCGAAGCCGTGAGCGTCGCCTGGGCCGCCGACGACCTCGGCGGGGAGCTCCCGCCGCCCCCGCCCTTCGCCTGACCCGACCACCACGAAACCGCCAGGAGACCAAGGATGATCACCTCTCTCGCCTACGTCGGCGTCGGCTCCCCGAACAAGGACGAGTGGCCCCGGATGGCCACCGGCATGTGGGGCGCGATGGTCGCCGACCCCGGCCCCGACGGGGCCGTCCGCATCAAGTTCGACGACGCGCCCTGGCGCATCCAGATCCACCCGGCCGACCACGACGAGACCCTCTACATCGGCTGGGGCGTCGACTGGGAGGAGGACCTGGACGCGGTCGAGAAGGCCCTCGCCGACGCCGGCATCAGCGCCCAGCGCGGCGACGCGGAGCTCGCCGCGGCCCGTGACGTCAACCGGATCCTCTTCTTCACCGACCCGTGGGGCTTCCGCCACGAGGTCACGTGGGGCCGTACGGCCCAGCGGGCGACGTTCCGCCCCGGCCGCGCGATCTCCGGTTTCGTGACCGGCCAGCAGGGCCTCGGACACGTCCTCCTGCTCATGCCGGACATCGAGGAGGGCCATCGCTTCTTCACCCGGCTCGGCTTCCGCCTCTCGGACAAGATCATCGTCCCCGGCCGGCTCAACGCCCGCTTCTACCACTGCAACGCGCGCCACCACACGCTCGCGCTCGGACAGTGCCCTCCGGGTGTCGCGGGTCTGAACCACCTCATGATCCAGGTCGGCTCGCTCGACGACGTCGGCACCGGCTACGAGATCGCCAAGGAGATGGGAGTCCCGATCACGCTGACCCTCGGCCGGCACACGAACGACCAGCAGTTCAGCTTCTACCACTCGACGCCGAGCTCGTTCCACGTCGAGTACGGCTTCGGCGGTCTCGAGGTCGACGAGGAGACGTGGGTGCCGAAGGTCTACGACCGCACGGCGGTCTGGGGCCACGAACAGCACCCGGACGGCCAGGGCCGCCCGCCGGGCATCATGCACCCGCTCCCCGAGCCGCCCGCCGGCGTGAAGGACTGATCCGGACATGGCCAACAGCACTGCGCCCTTCCCGGACGCGGGCGCGCTGACCGGGGTCGGCCCCGCGCCGGCCCCGGCGGCACGGCGCGCCCGGCTCCGGTCCCTCCTCACCGACCCCTCGGCCGGTCCGCTCGTGCTGCCCGGGGTCACTGACGCGCTCGGGGCCCGCCTCGTCGAGTCGGCCGGCTTCGAGGCCGCGTACGCCACGGGTGCCGGCCTCGCGAACGCCCAGTTCGGCGTGCCGGACATCGGCCTCGTCTCACTCGGTGAGGTCGCCGCCCACGTCGACCGGGTCGCGTCCGCCACGGCACTGCCGGTCGTCGTCGACGGCGACACGGGCTTCGGCGGGCCGGTCGCGGCGATGCGCGCGGTACGGATGCTCGAGCGGGCCGGCGCGGCCGCGATCCAGCTCGAGGACCAGGAGATGCCCAAGCGGTGCGGGCACTTCGACAGCCACGCCCTCATCCCCGCCGAGCACATGGCGGCCAAGCTCGTCGCCGTCCGGCAGGCACTCGAGGACCCGGCGACCATCATCGTCGCGCGGACCGACGCGCGCAGCGTCCTCGGCATCGACGAGGCGATCCGGCGCGCGTCCCGCTACGCCGACGCCGGCGCCGACGTCCTCTTCGTCGAGGCGCCGCGCACCGTCGAGGAGCTCGAGCGGGTCGGTCGCGAACTCGCCGGCGTCCCCCTCGTCGTGAACGTCGTCGAGGGCGGCAAGACACCCCAGCTCACCCTCGACGAGTACGCCGGTCTCGGCTTCCGCGTCGTCCTCTACGCGAACTTCCTCCTGCGCGCGGTGATCCGCGCCGGCGCCGAGGCGCTCGCCCACCTTCGCGAGAACGGTCGGACGGCGACGTACACCGACCGCATCGCGACCTGGCAGGAACGCCAGGACCTGTTCCATCTCCCCCAGTTCAGTGCCGCCGAGGCCCACTTCGACGCCGCCGGGGTCCGCCCGTGAGCCCCGAACCCGGTCTCCCGGCGGAGGGCCTGCCGGTCGAGACGGAGCTGCCCGACCGGGTCGGTGTCCTCGTCCTCGGCGGAGGCCTCGCGGGTGCGGCCGCCCTTCTCTCGGCCGCACAGGCGGGGGCGTACGCCGTCCTCCTCGAGAAGGCGGACACCGTCGGCGGGTCGACCGTGCGGTCGGCCGGGCTGTCGGCGTTCGCAGGGACCGACGAGCAGGCCGAGCAGGGCATCACCGATTCGGTCGACCTCCTGCGCGAGGACATCCTCACCACGGGCGGGCGCGTCAACGACCCCGCTCTCGTCGACCTGTACTGCGAGCGCCAACTCGACACGTACCGCTGGCTCAAGGGGTTCGGCGTCCGCTACGGCGACATCCACGCGGCCTCCGGGCAGAGCGTGCCGAGGTCGCACCCGAGCGACACCACCGCGATGCTCCGGGCGCTCTTCACGGCTGCCGGCCGGCTCGGCGCGCGCCTGGTGACCGGCGCCGGCGTGCGACGGCTCCTCAGGGAGGACGGCCGGGTCGTCGGCGTCGAGGTGGAGCGCGGCAGCGGGCGGCGCGAGGTCCGGGCCGACGCCGTGGTCCTGGCGACCGGCGGCTTCTCCCGCGACCGGGACATGCTGGCCCGCTTTGCGCCGCTCATGAAGGAGGCGCTCCTCGCGGGCGGCGGCGAGAACCGCGGCGACGGCCTGCTCATGGCGTGGCAGCTCGGCGCGGGCATGCGTGACCTGCCGTACGTCAAGGGGACGTACGGGATCTACCACGAGCCGCATCCGGGCGAGGACGGCACGGGGATCCTCGCCGTCTACAAGGGTGCGATCGCCGTCAATCGCGCTGGGCATCGCTTTGTCGACGAGTCGATCCCCTACAAGGCGCTCGGTGATGCGAGCCTCGCCCAGCCGACGGCCCGGACCTGGCAGGTCTTCGACGCGAGGACGATGGCCGATTCGAACGACGAGGTCCCGATCTACGATTTCGGCGACCGTCTGCGGGCCGGGATGCTCGAGACGGCCGGCACGATCGAGGAACTCGCCGTCAGGCTCGGGACCGAGCCCGGCGTCCTCGAGGCGACGGTCGCGGAGTACAACGACCGGATCGCGCGTGGCGAGCCGGACCTGTTCGGCCGGGTCCACCTCGTCGGCGGTGTCGGTGAGCGCCGCCGCATCGAGACCCCGCCCTTCTACGCCCAGTTGTCGGGAACGGTCGTCCTCGCGACGTACTGCGGCGTCACGGTCGACCCGACGATGCGGGTCCTCGACGTCTTCGGCGAGCCGATCCCTCGCCTCTACGCCGCCGGCGAGCTCGTCGGCGGCTTCCACGGGGCCGGTTACATGACCGGCACCTCGATCGGGAAGTCCGCGGTCTTCGGCCGGGTCGCGGGCGCGTCTGCGGCGGCCGAGGAGAGCGAGCTGGAGTGGTGAGCACCCTGTTCGACCTGACGGGGAAGGTCGCGCTCGTCATCGGGGCCGCGGCCGGGGGGCTCGGTGCCGCCGCCGCCCGTGGGCTCTTCGGCCACGGGGCGACCGTCGCCCTCGCTGACCTGGAGGCGCAGCGGGGCGGACTCGCCGAGACCGCCCGGAGCTGCGGCGGCGCCTCGTGTCACGCCGTCGACGTCACCTCCGAGGCGTCCGTCCACGCCCTCGCGGACGCCGTCGTCGCCGCGCACGGCCGGATCGACGTTGTCGTCAACGCCGCCGGCGTCATGCTCCGCAAGGAGGTCGAGCAGACCACCCTGGAGGAGTTCGAGCGCGTCGTCCGGGTCAACCTGACCGGCACCTGGCTTGTCGGCCGCGAGTTCGGCCCCCGGCTCGCCGCGGCCGGCGGCGGCCGGATCGTCAACCTCACCACCGTCTACGCCGAGCGCGTCGGCCCCGTTCCCGAGAGCGCCTACTACGCGAGCAAGGCCGGCGTCGTCAACGTGACGCGCTCCCTCGCCGCCGAGCTGGGACGCTCCGGAGTCACCGTCAACGCCCTCGCCCCGGCCGTCTTCTACCCGACCGCGATGACCGCGCCGCTGGCGCAGACCCCGGACCGGCTCACGTGGTTCGAGCAGCGCACCATGCTCGGCCGGCTCGGCAATCCCGCTACCGACCTCGCCGGACCGGTTGTCTTCCTCGCCTCCGACGCCTCGGCCTATGTGACCGGCCAGGTCCTCTACGCCGACGGCGGCTGGTCCGCATGGTGACCGCCGCTTCCCCAGCCACCGCCCCGTCCCTCCGCAACCGACCCGAGGATCGCTCGATGACCCGCACCGCACTGCTCCTGCTCGACTACCAGGTCGCCCTCGCCGAGGAGGGAGACCTCTGCCTCGCACCCCCGCTCGCCGCAGCCGTCCACGAGCGCGGCGTCCTCAAGACGGCGCGCCGGGTCCTCGACGCCGCCCGGTCCGCGGGGATCCCCGTCTTCCACGTCCGGCTCGCCTTCGAGACGACGTACGGCCTGCGCACGAACCGCCTTGCACGCTTCGCCGGCTATCCCGCGAACCGCACGATGCTCGGCGACTCGCCGGAGGCGCGGATCGTCGACGAGCTCGCGCCGGCCGACGGTGAGCCGGTCGTCGACAAGGGCTGCGTCAACCCGTTCATCGGGACGCCGCTTCGCGACGTGCTCGCGGCCGAGGGCGTCGGGCACGTCGTCCTCGGTGGTATCGCGACGCATCTCGTCGTCGAGTCCGCCGCCCGGCACGCTTCCGACTCCGGCCTGCAGGTCACGGTCGTCGAGGACATGTGTGCGGCCCCGGCGCCCGCCCTGCACGAGCACGCCGTCACTGCGACCCTTCCACTCTTCGGCACGGTCTCCTCGGCCGACGACATCATCGGGAATTGGGCATGAGCATGTTGGAAAAGGCGTACGACGTCGTCGTCGCCGGGAGCGGCATCGCCGGGCTCAGCGCCGCGATCAGCGCCCGGGAGTCCGGGGCGCGCGTCGCGCTCCTCGACCGCGCGACCGAGAAGGAGAGCGGCGGCAACACCCGCTACACCGAGGCGTATCTGCGGATGAAGTCGCTCGACGAGGTCGCCGACGGCCTCGCCGAGGCGATCGTCGACGACTTCATGGGCCACCCGGACCCGGGCATCACCGCCGACTCGGGTCTGGACTGGAAGCGCCGCAACCCGCTCCTGCGCGCCCACCCCGTCGTCGATCTCGACTACGTCGCCGCGTTCGCCGACAACGCGGGACCGACGCTGCGCTGGCTCGAGGGCCACGGCATTTCCTTCGCCGAACTGCCGACGCTCTTCCTCACCGTCTCGACGACCCGCCTCGCCCCGGTCGGCGGCGGGCTCGCGCTCGTCGAGACCCTCGGCCGCAAGGCCGTCGAGCTCGGCGTCGACCGGTTCTACGAGACGACCGCCCGCGACCTCGTCGTCACCGACTCCGGCGAGGTGACCGGCCTCGTCGCAACCGACGCCACCGCGGCCAGGGCCGTCTTCTCGGGCCAGGTCGTCCTCGCCTGCGGCGGCTACGAGGGCAACGCCGAGATGATGGCCCGCTACCACGGCGACAAGGGCATGACCTGCCGGCCGGTCGCCCGTGGCGGCAACTACAACAAGGGCGAGGGCATCGAGATGGCGATCGCCGTCGGCGCAGCGACAGCCGGCAACTTCAGCCTCTTCCACGCCGAGCCGGTCGACCCGCGCTCCGGCGACCCGGAGGCGGCGATCATGGCATTCACCTACGGTGTCCTCGTCAACGTCGAGGGACGTCGGTTCGTCGACGAGGCCCGAGGCCCGGTCGACGCGTGGTACGAGCGGACGACCCGTGACATCCACGCCCAGCCGACGGGCATGGCGTGGATGATCCTCGACGCCGCCGGCCAGGCGATCCCGAACCTGAAGACCGCGATCCGCACGGAGGAGAAGCCGGTCCGGGGCGACTCGATCACCGCACTCGCGAAGGCGATCGATGTCGACCCGGGCATCCTCGCCGAGACGATCGCGGCGTACAACGCGGCCTGCCCCGACGGTGAGTGGGACCCCACCCGGCCCGACGGACTCGCAACGACCGGCGTCACACCACCGAAGTCCAACTGGGCCCGGCCCATCTCCCAGGGACCCTTCGTCGCCTACCCCGTCATGGCCGCGAACGTCTTCACCTTCGGCGGGCTCAAGACCGACGCGTCCTCGCGCGTCGTGAACAAGGACGGCCGGATCATCCCGGGCCTCTACGCCGCCGGCGAGATGACGGGCCTGTACTACTCGAACTACACCGGCTCGACCTCGGTCCTGCGCGGTGCGACGTTCGGGAAGATCGCGGGCGCGCACGCCGCCACGAGGACGGTCTGACATGCGGATCTGGCACCAGTCCTTCACGGTCCTCGACGACGTACCGCACTACCGGGACGCCCTGGCGCGGCACCTCGCCTCGGTCGCCGCTCCGGGGACGGAGGTCGTCCTGCACGGGATGGCTCCCGGGACCTACCCGAGCGACTATCCGGGGACGCACATCCGGTACGCCTACCTTTCCGGGCTGCACAAGGAGCAGTTCGTCCACGCGGCCCTGAGCGCTCAGGACGAGGGCTACGACGCGTTCCTCATCGCGACGATCCCGGACACGGCGTACGAGGAGTGCCGCAGCCTCGTCGACATCCCCGTCGTGGCGCTCGGGCAGACCTCGGTCCTCCTCGCCGCGACCCTCGGCGGCACGGTCGGGATCGTCAACTTCATCGGCGCCCTCGAACCGCAGCTGCGCCGGAACATGCGGGTCTACGGCCTGGACCGGATCGTCGGGCCGATCCGCCAGGTCGCCGCGGAGTTCACCGACGTCATGGCCGCGTACGCGTCCCCGGACGGTTTGCTCGCGGCGTTCACCGAAGCGGCCCGCGAGGCGATCGCGGCCGGCGCGAGCGTCATCGTGCCCGGGGAGGGGCCGCTCAACGTCTTCCTCGCCGACCATGGTGTGAGCCGTGTCGACGACGTGCCCGTCCTCGACTCCCTCGGGACCTGCCTCCAGGTGGCGGAGATGCGGGCGCGGCAGTACCACAGCACCGGGCTCGTCGCCTCCCGCGTCGGCTTCCACCACGAGCAGCCGCCGCGCGAACTCGTCGACCGGGCGCGGGATTTCTATGGGACGAGCCGTGTCCCGGCCGGCGGGCGATGACCATGGCCGAGGACTTCGAAGTCGACGTCGTCGTCGCTGGGGCGGGGGCCTGTGGCCTGCTGGCCGGGCTCCGCGCGTCGGAGAACCCCGACCTGATCGTCGCCGTCCTCGAGAAGAGCACCCGCGAGGGCTGCAACGCGCAGGTGTCGAGCGGCAGCCTCGCCGCCGGGGGGACCCGCTTCCAGGCCGCCGCGGGGATCGAGGACTCACCCGCCCGGCACGCCGCGGACATCCTCGTCGAGAACGGCGACGAGCGGCACCGCCCTCTCGTCGAGGCGCTGACCGCGGTCGCACCCCGCTACGTCCACTGGATCGCCGACGCCCTCGGCTACCCGCTCGAGGTCGGCCTCGACATGACCCGGCACGGGATCTCCGTGCCCCGCCTGCACACCGACCCGCTGCGCCGCGGTGGCGGCCCGCTCGTCAGTCACCTCCGCCAGATCCTCGCCGGCCGCCCCAACGTCGCCCTCCTGGACGAGGCGCCGGTGACCGGGCTGCGGGTCGAGGGCTCGGGACCAAAGGCCCGGGTCATCGGGGTGACGGCCCGTCAGAGCGGCGCCGACGTGACCGTCTCCGCGGGGACGACGGTCCTCGCGACGGACGGCTTCGCCAGCAACCGGGCGCTCATGCGCGAGTTCTGCGCCGAACTCGGCGACCCGTTCCACGGCGGTGTGAGCACCGCGACCGGGGACGCCGTCGCGTGGCTGCGCGACCTCGGCGCCGAGTTCCGCAATATGGGCGCCTGCCTGCGCCACGGCCAGGTCACGATCCACGGCACCCGGGTCAACCCGAACCTGCCCTGGCTCGGCGCCGTCCTCGTGAACACCGGCGCCGAGCGGTTCGTCGACGAACAGGCGTACGGCTACTCGGGGCTCGCGCCGCACGTCGCCGCCCAGCCGAACGAGCGTGCCCTCATGGTCTGGGACGCCGAGGCCGACCTCGTCGCCTCGCACTCGGAGATGATGCGCGACTCGGCCAAGGCCAGGGCCCTCGGCAGTGCTCCGGACCTCGCGACTCTGGCCGCGGACGTACGCATGGACGCGCTCCTCCTCGATCGCGCCCTCGAGCCGCTCCCCGGCCGTCGTCGCCTCGTCGCTCCGTTCCACTACGCCTGGCTGACCCACGGCGTCCTCACGACCCAGGGCGGAGCCGCGATCGACACGCACGGCCGGGTGCTCCGGAAGGACGGCTCGGCCGTCGCCGGCCTGCGCGCGGGCGGCGGGACGGCCGTCGGCCTCGCGGGCCCGGACTCCTCCGGCTACAGCTCGGGCAACGGGCTGCTCGCCGCAATGGGCATGGGCTGGATCGTCGGCAACGACCTCGCCGCCGGTCTCGCCTGAGGCTCGCCCCGTCTGCTGCGAGGAGGGCCCGGCAACCACGGTCTTCCGCATGCCCAACACGGCAGAAAGGCCGAGGAGAAGCTGTGCCGTGACGACCGGATGACGGCCCGGCGCAGACCGAAGAAGGGGCAGCTCGTGTCCGAGGGCTGCCAGGAGTCGAAGAGGCCGCGTTCGAAGAAGTACCGGAAGACTGGTCCGGACCCGGCCGGCGCCGAGGGCTCAGGCCACCTCCTGGAGCACTGCTCCAGGAGGTGGCCTGAGCCAGGAATCCCCTCACCTTCAGGAAGGGGAGCAGTCAGATTCAGATGAGGTAGTCGCCGGTCGTCGCCTGCCATGCGGCGTACTGGTCGCCCGCCCTCGTCTCGAGGCTGCGCGAGATCCTGGCCGCGGCCTCCTTGAGTGACGCGATCCACCGGCGCACCTGGTGCGCGTCGGCCCCGCGGGGCAACTGGCCGAGCCGGAGGCACAGCACGACCGAGCCGTCCGGGCCGAGGACAGGTCCGATGATCGCGCCGAGGTCGTAGGTCTCGCCGTCGACGATCTCGCACGTCTCGTAGAACGGGGAGGCACTGGAGATCACGGCCCGGACGGCGCGCTCGCGGGCCGGCGTCAGCTCACCCCCGGCGTACTCCCGCATCGCGTCGGTGAGCTCGGCGTACTGCGGGCCGCCCTCGGGCTGGATCCTGGACATCGCGTAGCCGAGCTCGCGGACCGTCTTGAGGCGGCGGCGGTACTTCTCGGCGACCTCCGGCTCCTGCGAGGACGCGCGCCCCAGCCACGCCCCGATCGTCTCCTCGGGCGCCCACGCGATGTATGCCTCGCCGAGCGGGGGCATGAGCGGCACCCTCTGTCCGAGCTGCTCCTGCGGCCGGGCACAGCCGCCGAAGGCGCTCACCGCGGTCGTGAGCTCGTGGTCGTTGACCGCGACGAGGACGGCCGCCTCGCACCGGTGCTCCCGGGCGAGCCGCTCGACCGCTGTCCGCCCAACGTCGGCGAGCAGGACCGCCTCGATGAGCTCGGCGTCACCGCGCGCCGCGAGGCCGCGCGGCGAGAAGCCGCCGTAGCCGCCTTGGAAGAAGAGCAGCGGCGTTGCGGGCCGGGTCACCGCCATGTCCTGGACACGGCACAGTACGACGAGGTGGTCGCCGGCGGGGACGACCCGGTCGAGGGTGCAGTGGATGTGCGCGACGGCACCGTCGAGGGCGGGCGCGCCGTATGCCGACGGGGACCATGCGACGTCGTCGAACTTCCCCGGCCGCGGCACGGCCATCGTCCGGCACAGCTCGAGTTGGTCGTGCGCGAGGACGTTGACGCAGAAGGTCCCCGAGTCGCGCATGAGGGCGAAGGTCCCCGACGTCGTCTTCGGCATGAACGAGACGAGCGGCGGGTCGAGCGAAACCGACGTGAAGGTGCCGACGACCATGCCGACCGGCTCCCCCGACTCGGTCGTCCCGGTCACCACGGCCACACCGGTGGGATAGTGCCCCATGACCTCCCGGTAGTGCGCGGGGTCGACGGTTCCCGGCTCGCCGGTCTGCTGGGACTCGGTCACGGCGTCTCCTCACTGACCCATATCTCTGTAGCGATCACTACAATGAAAAGTAGAGAATCTGGTGCTGTAGCGCAAGACTTCGCATGCACCACAACGAGAAATGGCCAATGTCCGGACAGGTAAGAGATCAAGCTCTTCCGGAGTTGCTGCTACAGTGAAATCAGCCCGGCTGCTCCTGGCCCGGGCCCGGCAGCAGGGGGAGAGCAGAGCCGTGCCACGCAAGACCGACCGCCGTCACCGCCAGGGTGACGAGTCCCGGCGCGCGATCCTCGAGGCGACGCTCGAGATCGCGGCGCGCAGCGGCTACGACGGGACCTCGGTCGCCGCCGTGACCGAGGCGACAGGGCTGCCCGCGAGCTCGATCTACTGGCACTTCGGGAGCAAGGACAAGCTGCTCGCCGCGACCCTCGACTTCTCCTATCGGGAGTGGCGGGCGCTCGCCCCGACCTGGGCCGGCCCTGTCGAGAGCGGCTCGGTCGCCGAGGAGGTCGCGGCGCGGTTCCAGCGGGCCGCCGTATCGCTCACGACCTCGCCGGAGTTCTGGTCCCTCGGGCTCCTGCTCACGCTCCAGCAGCGACTCAAGGAGCCGGCCGCGCGCCGCCTCTACGCCGAGGTACGGCAGGACACCGAGAGCGCGATCGCGGATTGGTGGGTCCAGGTCCTCCGGCCCGAGGCCGTGACGGAGGATCCGTCTCTGCCGCGGCGCCTCGCCCGGTTCCACATGATGCTCATGGACGGTCTCTTCATGCATGTCCGCTCGACCTCCGGCCGCGACGTCAAGCGCGTCGTCGACCTCGCCGCCCGGGGCCTCGCCGAGCACCTCGTGCGGACAGGAGCGGCGGCATGAACCCGCAACAGTCGGCGGCCGAGCCCGAGTCGGTGTCAACGGAGGCGGCCCCGACCGCCCGATCTGCCGACCGTATCCTCACGGCGGCCGCGGAGCTGGCGAAGACCCACGGGGTGGCCGGCGCGACGATAGCGGCTGTGTGCCGCCGCTCGGGCCTGCCTGTCAGCTCGGTCTACTGGCACTTCGAGGACAAGGACGGACTCTTCGCGGAGGTGATCCGGCACAGCTTCGCCGAGTGGCTCGTGACGGTCCCCCGGTGGGAGGCCGAGGACGGGACGACCCTCGGGGAGGGCGTCCGCAATGTCGTGGGCGCGTCGTACCGGACCCTCGGCATGGTCCCCGACTTCATGCGTGTCGGGATGCAGGTCCTCCTCGAGAAGGCCGACACGTACGCCAAGACCCGCCGGGCGTTTCTCGACTGCCGGCTCCAGGTCAAGCGGATGATCTCCGCCTGGGTGCGCCGGGTCCAGCCGGGCGCTTCGGCGGACCGGGCCGATGACATCGCAACCCTCGTCGTCGCCTTCTCCGACGGCGCGGCCGTCGGCTCGCAGATCTACTCCGACTGGGACTCCGAGGAGTACGTCGACCTCATGTCCGGCGTACTCACCTGCCTTCCGCCGGAGGACACGGCCGCGGGCTGACCCGACGGGCGGCCGGTCCGCCTCCGCATGCGGCTTCGGTGGGCATGACCTCCACGTCTCCTGCCCTGTCGTCCCGTCGTCCGTTTTCGAGCAGTTCGCCGCCGCCGACGTTGAGTGTGCCGATTATTACGTCCGTGCAGGTCACCCCGCCGACGGCGATGATCGCCGTCTGCGGCAGGATCGGTCGTCGTGCTGCTTCGCCTGGCCTATCTGACCGTCACTCACGCCTTCGCCGCGCTGCGTTCGCTACCGATGTCCGACCGCGACAAGGACGCGGAAATCCTCGCGCTGCGGCATCAGCTGATCGTTCTGCAGCGGCAACTCGGCACCGAGCGGGTGAGGTTCGCCCCGACGGATCGGGCCTTCCTCGCCGCCCTGCTCGCCCCGCTGCCCCGTGCCACTCTGTGCCGCCTGCGGTTGCTGGTCAGCCCTGACAGTGCTGCGCTGGCATCGCGACCTGGTGAGAGGTCTTCACGCCCGCGTGAGCATCACCAGGCGGCGGCCTGGTCGGCCGCGGACCCACGCCTCGATACGCCGTCTCGTCGTGCGTCTCGCCCGCGAGAACAGCAACTGGGGGTATCGC
>NZ_JBHVEE010000077.1:0-46700 GCF_042802415.1 Streptomyces sp. NPDC057486
CGGACAGCGTGATGTAACAGACTCATCCCCACGGCCTTCGTGCTGAGCTTGTGTGTTCCTTGGTCGGATCACATGCTCGGCCGAAGGCCGCCCTCTTGTAAGGCGGTTGCCAGTCCGAGTGATCAAGTACGAGGAGCCGTTCGACCTCCGAGGTTAAAGATCAAGCTAGGCGCGCAGGGCCTGGACCGCCGCTTCCAGTCGCTTGCCGAAGTCTCCGTCGGCCTGACGGAAGTTGTTGATCGCGCGCTCGGCGATGTCGTCGCGCGAGACCTTGGCGATGAATCCGGCGAGGTTGTCGATCAGGCGCGCCTTCTCGTCCTCGGAGTAGAGCCGGTAGAGGTTTCCGGCCTGCACGAAGTCGTTGTCCTCGGCGTGGCTCGGGGCCTCGTGCGTACCGATCTCACCGGTGACCGTGGTGGGTTCCCACAGCGGACGATCCGTCTGGACCGGACCGCCGAAGCTGTTGGGCTCATAGTTCTTCGCACCCTTGTGGCGGCCGTCGTACAGGTAGCCGTCGCGGCTGTTCGTCCGCGCCTCGGTGGCGTGCGGACGGTTCACCGGCAGGTGGTCGGCGTTGATGCCGACGCGATACCGGTGGGCGTCGCCGTACGCGAAGAGGCGGCCCTGGAGCATCTTGTCCGGGGACGGGCCGATGCCCGGCACGAAGTGCGCGGGGCTGAAGATCGACTGCTCGGTCTCCGCGAAGATGTTCTCCGGGTTGCGGTTGAGCTCCAGCTTCCCGATCTCGATCGGCGGGTAGTCGGCGTGCGGCCACACCTTGGTGAGGTCGAACGGGTTGAACCGGTAGGTGGCCGCCTCGGACGCGGGCATGATCTGGACCTGCACGGTCCAGGACGGGAAGTCGCCACGCTCGATCGCCTCACGGAGATCGCGCTGGTGGCTGTCCGGGTCCTCGCCGGCGAGCTTGTTCGCCTCGGCCTGGGTGAGGTTCTTGATGCCCTGGTCGGTCTTGAAGTGGTACTTGACCCAGAAGACCTCGCCGGCCTCGTTGTTCCACTGGTAGGTGTGCGAACCGTAGCCGTTCATGTGACGCAGCGTGGCCGGGATGCCGCGGTCACCGAAGAGCCAGGTCACCTGGTGGGTGGACTCGGGCGACAGACCCCAGAAGTCCCAGACGTTGTCCGCCTCCTGCGAGCCGGTGTACGGGTCGCGCTTCTGGGTGTGGATGAAGTCCGGGAACTTGATGGCGTCCTTGATGAAGAACACCGGGGTGTTGTTGCCGACGAGGTCGTAGTTGCCCTCTTCGGTGTAGAACTTCAGCGCGAAGCCGCGGGGGTCACGCACCGCGTCGGCGGAGCCGAGGTTGCCCGCGACGGTGGAGAAGCGCAGGAACGTCTCGGTCTGCTTGCCGACCTCGGAGAGGAACTTCGCCCGCGTCCACTGCGAGACGTCACGGGTCAGCGTGAACGTGCCGTACGCACCGGCGCCGCGGGCGTGCACGATGCGCTCCGGGATGCGCTCACGGTTGAAGTGCGCGAGCTTCTCCAGGAGCGACTGGTCCTGCACCAGGACCGGACCGCCGACGCCCGCGGTCTGACTGTTCTGGTTGTCGGCGACCGGCGCGCCGGCCTCCGTGGTGAGCGGTCCCTGCGTCACGTGCGCCTCCTGCGTCATTCCTGCACATCCGTCATGTCCTGATGTCCGCACAGCCTGTCCCTTGGCCTATGCCGATTCCGATCCTACAATGGACTAAGTCCAAGTCAAGTGAACATCTAAAGTCACACCCATTCGGGACCAGGGTCCCCTCACTGTTAGGCTTGCTTCCATGAGTGACCTGTTGGAACGGCTCCGCGGACGCGGCTGGCGCATGACTGCGCAGCGGCGCGTCGTGGCCGAGGTACTCGACGGGGACCATGTGCACCTGACGGCCGACGAGGTCCACGCCCGGGCGGTCGCCAAGCTGCCGGAAATCTCCCGCGCCACCGTCTACAACACGCTCGGCGAGATGGTGACCCTCGGTGAGGTCATCGAGGTCTCCACGGATCGCCGCGCGAAGCGGTACGACCCGAACGCACACCGCCCCCACCACCACCTGGTCTGCGCCCGGTGCGGCGCCATCCGCGACGTGCACCCGGCGGGCGATCCGCTGGCGGACCTGCCGGCCGACGAGCGCTTCGGGTTCACGGTCTCCGATGTCGAGGTGACGTACCGCGGCATCTGCCCGAACTGCGCGGCAACGGCCTGAGACGCCGCGAAGGGCCCGGTGCGAGCGACACTCGCACCGGGCCTTTCGCATGCCGACACCCCAGGACCTGAGCGCCGGGCCGCACCTGGTGCCGACGATGCCCGCCGCCCGGCCCCCGCGCCCGACGGGTGTGCGCCACCCCCATCCCGCGCGCACCCCCTTCCCGAATCTGACGGGTCATCATATCGTCGGCGGCGATCGCGTCCGCCCCGCGGCGGATCCACACCTCGACCGCACGAGGAGAGACCCGTGGGAGATCCGCACCCGAGCACATCCCCACCCACACCCTCCGCCCCCAAGCTCCGGGCACAGGCGCTCACCCGTTCGTTCGGGCGCGGCGCCAGGACCCTCACCGCCCTCGGCCCGGTCGATCTCGACATCGCACCGGGTGAGTTCACCTGCATCGTCGGCCCGTCCGGCTGCGGAAAGTCCACGCTGCTGAGGATCGCCGCCGGACTGCTCCGCCCCAGCTCGGGCGAACTGTCCATCCGTACGGCATCACCCCGCCCGGCCGCGATGATCTTCCAGGACTACGGGATCCACGATTGGAAGACCGTCCTCGCGAACGTCCGGTTCGGCCTCGACATCCAGCGCGTGCCGCGCAAGGAGGGCGACGCCAGGGCGCGCGACTGGCTCGCCCGAATGGGGCTCGCGGAGTTCGCCGGCGCCTACCCCGCTGCGCTCTCCGGCGGAATGCGGCAGCGCGTCGCCATCGCCCGCGCCCTCGCGGTCGAACCCGAACTCCTGCTGATGGACGAGCCGTTCGCGGCGCTCGACGCCCAGCTGCGGACGATCCTTCAGGACGAACTGCTCGACCTCACCCAGACCACCCGTACCACCACGCTCTTCATCACCCACAGTCTGGAGGAGGCGATCGTGCTCGGCGACCGGGTGCTGGTGATGTCCGCCAGGCCGGGCCGGATCATCGCCGAGCGCCGACCGCCGTTCGCCCGGCCGCGCACCGGCGATGTCCGTTCGGCGCCCGAATTCACCGCACTGAAGAGCGAGTTGTGGGAGTTGCTGCGCGGCGAGGTCCGCAGAGAGGTGGCCCCGGCATGAGCACAGCCGTGAAACGCGCACGTCAGGAAGGCGGTGGGGCCGTCCTGGTGCGCAGGCCGGGCCCGCAGGAGCTGCATCCCGTACGCACCCATCGCAGGCGTCGCGCCCTGGAGCTGACGCTCGCCGTCGCCGTACCCCTGCTCCTCGTCCTGCTCTGGCAGCTGGCCGCCGCGCAGTCCTGGATCGACGACCGGGTCTATCCGGCCCCCTCCACCATCCTCGCGGACGGCTGGGACCGCGCGGCCGAGGGCGAGCTGTGGCCCGATGTGTGGGCCACGCTCAAAAGGGTCCTCGGCGGCTACGCGATCGGCACCGTCACCGGATATGCACTCGGCCTGCTGATGGGGGCGCTCTCCCTCGTACGAGCCGCGCTGGAACCGTTGCTCGATGCCCTGTACGTCGTACCGAAGCTGGCTCTGCTGCCGGTCTTCCTCAATATGTTCGGCCTCGGCGAAGGGCCGCAGCTCGCGCTGGTCGCCGCCACGGTCTTCTTCTTCGTCTGGATCTCCACCATGGCTGCCGTCCTCGCCGTCCCGGCAGGTCACCGCGACGCCGGCCAGGTCTTCGGCGCCTCACCCTGGCAGATGTTCCGGCATGTGCTGCTGCCCGCGTCACTGCCCGCGGTGCTGGTCGGCGCACGGATCGCGGCGGGGGTGGCGGTCCTGGTGATCGTGGCGTCCGAGCAGATCGCCGCGGCGGACGGGCTCGGGCACCTGATCTTCGACTCCCGGGCGCTGTTCCAGAACGACGTGATGTTCGTCGGCATCGTCTGTGTGGCGGTACTCGGCGTCGTCTTCTCCGAAGTGGTGCGGATCGCCGGACGGTGGCTCACGCCGTGGGCGCCGCGCGACCGCGGCCGCGGCCAGTCGTGAACGGCACCGACCCTGCTCCATCGAGTTCCCCGTACGGAGGCACTGTGCGTACACATACCCCTCTCACCCGCACCGTCGCGCTCGCCGCAACAGCACTGCTCGCCGCGGCGGGCTGCGCCGGGAACGACTCCGGCGACGGCACCGGCGCCGCTGCCGCGCCACGCGCCGTGAAGCCCGTCACGGGCTGCGGTACGGGCAGCTGGACCGACCCGGCCGATCTGGCACCGGACCGGAAACCTGCCCGCTGCGACAAGGGCGCGCCCGCCGCGCAGCCGCTGGCGAAGAAGCGGAAGATCACCGTCGCGACGGGCACCCTGAGCGCGGAGTACGTTGCTCCGCTCCAGGTCGCCGTCGCGAAGGGCGAGTTCGCGAAGGAAGGTCTGACTGTCGAACTGAAGGTTCTCCCCACTCCGGACGCCCTGCCGCTGCTTGCCAAGGGCGATGTGGACGCCCAGTGGGCGGCCCCCGAGGCGGCCGTGATGAACGGCATCAACGGCGGCTTCGACATCAAGTGGGTGGCGGGGAACTTCTCCCCCGACCCCACCTCGAAAAGCGGACTGTGGGTCCGCCTCAAGGAAGGCGAGAGCGCCGGTCACGTCGACATGGCGGGCCGGAAGATGGGCACCATGATCGGCAAAGGGTCGGTCATCGCGTACCCGATGGACACATCGCTGAAGAAGCACGGCGGCGGGCTCGACAGGATCAGCTTCCAGCAGCTCGGCTCGGCGGATGTGCTGACCGCTCTGCAGAACGGGGGCGTGGACTCCGCCTGGCTGCTCGACCCGGTCTGGCGGAAGGTCGACGGCGACAAGAAGTACGCGTTCCTCGGCGGCCAGCCGGTCGGCGAACCGCTCGGCGGCCTGCTCTTCGGACCGACGCTGCTGACCGAGGACCCGGACGCGGGCGTCGCCTTCCTCCGCGCCTACATCCGCACGGTGAACACCTACTTCTCCGGGGACTACAAGTCCGATCCCGCCTTCGTCGCGGAACTGGCGAAGCTGATGAAGATCGACGAGGCGACGCTGCGGTCGACTCCGTCGATGCGAATGGACTGGGAGATCCGGAAGGGCACGACGGACCGGCTGCAGCAGGCGTACCGCGACGCGGGCGTCTCGGCCGGCAAGCCGGTGCCGGAGGGTAAGGCCGTCGACCGGGCGATGTACGGGGAGGCGGTGGGCCACACGCCCTGAGGCGAAGGCCCCGGACATGAACAGAGGGCCGGATCCCTGTGAAAGGATCCGGCCCTCTGTCTTCAGTAGCGGGGACAGGATTTGAACCTGCGACCTCTGGGTTATGAGCCCAGCGAGCTACCGAGCTGCTCCACCCCGCGTCGGTGAACACAACTTTACGTGACGCCCCCGACCAGCGCAAATCCGTTTCCGTGGAGGGGTGCGCGGCCCTGCGGACGACTCGGCATGCCCGCCCGCACAACGGGCCGGGGCCCGGGAGGGTCGCGGGTGACGGGGCCGACCGCGTGGTACGGCTCCGGACCGGCCGGCACATCCCGTGGCATGCGGCATGCCCTGGGGCCCTGCACCCGCTCGGACGTGGGGCGCCACCGCCGGCGCCGCGCCCCGTACCGCACCCCTGGGGCTCCCTACGCGGTCAGCTCCTGGTGCAGCGCCTCGCGCAGCCGTGCTGCCCGCTCGGCGACCTCCGCCGGGCCCAGCTCGACCGCCCGGGCGCACCAGCGCTGCCCCTCGGTGAGCTCGCCGCGGCGGGCGGCGAGCAGGGCGAGGCGCAGCGCGGCCCGCCCGTGCCCGTCGTTCGCGGCGCGGCTCCACCACAACGCGGCCTCGCGCTCGCTGCCCTCGCGGGCGAGCAGCAGCCCGAGGTTGAAGGCCCCGTTGCGGCTGCCCGCCTCGGCCGCCTCGCGGTACCAGCGGGCGGCGCTGTCCACATCGCCGCGAGCGGCGGCGAGCATGCCGACGCGCACCTGGGCGCGGCGGTGCCCCTGCTCGGCGGCCCGCTCGTACCACTCCTCGCACTCGGTCTTCTCCGGCATCGGCTCGCCGAGCGCGGGCGGCCCCGGCGGCGGCTGCCGCGAGTCCAGCACTCCGGCCAGCCGGAAGGCGGCCTCGGCGCTGCCGCCGCCCGCGGCGCAGCGAAGATGACGCTCGGCCTCCTGCTCGTCGCCGTGATGCAGCAGCGCCATGCCGACCTGGAGCGCCGCCTCGGTGTGCCCGGCGGCGGCGGCCCGCTCGTACCAGCTCAGCGCTGCCCGGTCCTCGTCGCGCCCTGCGTGCAGGATGCCGAGGTTGAAGGCGGCGTCGACGCTGCCCGCCTCGGCGGCCTTGGAGAACCAGGGCTCCGCACCGGCCGCGTCCCCCGCCTGGAGCAGGAGCACGGCCAGTGCGTTGGCGGCCTCGCGATGACCGGCGTATGCGGCACGGCGGTACCACTGCTCGGCCTGCGGCGTACGGTCCTGGGCGGCGCAGAGCAGTCCGAGGTTGTACGCGCCGTTGACGTCGCCCGCGTCCATGGCGGCGCGGTACCAGCGCTCGGCGGTCTGCTGCTCGCCGCGGGCGGCGTGCAGGGCGCCCAGGGCGTTGGCAGCGTTGCCGTCGCCGTCCTGGGCGGCGCGCAGCCACCACACGGCGGCGCTCTCCTCGTCGCCCGCATCGCGCAGCAGGAAACCGAGCGCGCAGGCGGCCCGTGCCTCGCCGTCCTTGGCGGAGGTGAGGTACCAGCGGCCGGCCTCCTTCAGCTCGCCGCGCCGTTCGAGGATGGCGCCGAGATGCAGGGCGGCGCGACGGTGTCCGCGCGCGGCGGCCTGCCGGTACCACTGCTCGGCCTCACCGGCCCGCCCCACGGCGGAACCGGCCACCGGTCCGCCGTGCCTGCCCGCGGCAGCCCCACCAGCGTTACGTGTACCGGTCACGGGACCACCGGCCGCGCCCGGACCGGGCCCCATGCCCATCCCGAGCCCCGCGTCCGCTCCGGGACGGCCGAAGGCGTCGTGCGGGTCGTCGGCAACCCTGCGCTCCAGGGCGCGGGCCAGGCGGTAAGCGGCCTCCCGGTGCCCCTGCTCGGCGGCGGCGCGCAACCAGCGCTCGGCGCCGACGTCGCTGCGGTGTTCCAGCAGGTCGGCAAGGGCGTATGCACCCAGCGCATGGCCCTGCTCGGCGGACTGGCGCAGCCAGTACTCGGCGCCGGGCTCGTCGCCGCGCTCGCGGTAGTGGCGGCCCAGGGCGTGCGCGGCGGCGGCGGAACCGGCGACGGCGGCGATGCGCCACCAGCCGGCCGCCTCGTCGGCATAGCCGCGCTGATGGAGGAGAACACCCAGGTTGTTGGCGGCGGCCCGGTCGCCGTCGGCCGTGGCTCCCCGCAGATAGGGCTCGGCGCCGTTCAGATCACCACGGCGCAGCAGCAGTGCGCCGAGGACGCTCATGGACGCGGCGTCCCCGGCGTCGGCGGCGCGGCGGTGCCGCGCTTCGGTCTCGGCGCTCTCCGTGCTCTCGGCGTCGCCGGAAGCCGCCGCGGTCCCGGCGACTCCCGTGATCCCGGCCGCCCCCGCGACCTCGACGCCTTCCACGGTCACGGCGCCGCCCACAGCATCAGCGACAAAAGCCGCGCCCGTCACGTTTTCCATCCCATGGACGTGCCGCTGCACAAACCGCCCTGTCTCCAACAGAGTTGCCCTGTCCCCCATAAATACCATCGTCCCACCACCTGCAACCCGCGTACACCTGGTATACCGCGGCCAGTGAGGTCACTTCAGCGTTTTGTCGACATGCCCACAGAGAGATAAGTCAAACACGTCCGGGCCCAACTCGTGCCCCGCGAACCGCACTTCACGCCCACCGGATGGGAGGGTTTCACGGCACGACGAAGGCCCGGATCCTCGAAAGGATCCGGGCCTTCGTCTTTCAGTAGCGGGGACAGGATTTGAACCTGCGACCTCTGGGTTATGAGCCCAGCGAGCTACCGAGCTGCTCCACCCCGCGTCGTTGTGTTCAAACCGTACCACGACGCGGGGCTGGGGCTTCACCGGCAGCTGCTCAGCTGCCCTTGTCCGCCTTGGGCGCGGCCTCCGCCGCACGCTTCAGCGCATCCTGCAGATCGGCCTGGGCCTTGCCGTAGGCGGTCCAGTCCTGCTTCTTCAGGGCCGCCTCACCGTCCGCATAGGCCTTCTGCGCATCCGCGATCGCCTGCTTGAGCGCGGCGTCGCCGGTGGCCGCCGGTGGCTTCGTGGTCTCGCTCGGCGGTTGCGTGGTTTCGGTGCCCTCCACCCCGAAGACCGCGTTGAGCGCCTCCTCGAGGCTGTTCTCGAAGACGGTCTTCGAGCCGTACGAGGCGGCCACCTTGCGCAGCAGCGGATAGTTCTGCGTGCCACCGCGCGTGTAGACCGGCTCGATGTAGAGGAAGCCCCCGTCGAGCGGCACCGTCAGCAGATTGCCGTACTCGATGTCGGAGTCGGTTCCCTTGAGGTTTCTCACGAACTCGGCGACATCGTCGTTGCCGTTGAGCTCGCTCTGCACCTGCCCGGGGCCCTTCACCGTCGTGGTGACTCTGAGCAGCCTTATGGTGCCGTAGTCCTTGCTGGCCGCATCTGCGTCCACCGCCATGAACGCCCCGAGGTCGGGCCGCCCCTTCGGGGTGAACGTCGTGGTCAGTGAGAACTTCTGAGCCGACTGGTCGGGCATTTTTATGCTCAGGTAGTACGGCGGGACCGCGCCGGAATCCTTGTTGGTCGGGTCGTCCGGGACCTGCCACGCGTCACTGCCGCTGTAGAACTGTGCGGGGTTGGTGACGTGGTAGCGGGTGAGCAGCTCGCGCTGCACCTTGAACAGGTCCTGCGGGTAGCGCAGGTGGGCCATCAGGTCCTGCGGAATGTCGGCCCGCGGCTCCACCGTCCCCGGGAACGCCTTGCGCCAGGTCTTGAGGACCGGGTCCTTGGTGTCCCACTCGTACAGCTTGACCTTGCCGTCGTACGCGTCGACGGTGGCCTTCACCGAGTTGCGGATGTAGTTGACCTGGTTCTGCTGAGCAACGACCGCACGCTGGTTGGTGGTCAACGAGTCGGCCGTGGTGTCACCGAGCGTCGTACGCGAGGCGTACGGGTACCCGTTGGTGGTGGTGTACGCGTCGACGACCCACTGGATGCGGCCGTTCACCACGGCCGGATAC
The DNA here is from genome assembly GCF_042802415.1 of Streptomyces sp. NPDC057486. Lineage (NCBI taxonomy): Bacteria > Bacillati > Actinomycetota > Actinomycetes > Kitasatosporales > Streptomycetaceae > Streptomyces > Streptomyces sp. NPDC057486. The sequence continues at coordinate 9,268 of NZ_JBHVEE010000077.1, forward strand.
GCGTCGCCGTCGATGGTCAGCCACGGGGCGACCGCCTCGACGCGCTCCTTGGGCGTGCGGTTGTACAGGATCCGCGAACCCTCGCCGATGGCCCCCGAGTAGAGGATCTGCGGCTCGCTGAACGAGACCGCGTACGCGGCGCGGTTGAACGCGTTGGAGAGGCTGACCCCGCTGTTGCCCTTGTAGCTGGTGGTCTTCTCGCCGTCCTCCTCGTAGTCGAGCTCCTTCTGGGGCCCGCCGACGATGGAGTACTGCTCGGTCTTCTCGCCGTAGTAGATCTGCTGCTCGTACGTGCCGAGCTCGCCGGTGGTCGGCAGACCCGACTCGGTGAAGTCCGGGGACCCCTTCGGGTTCCTGCCCGTCGTGGTGCCCCGCGCGGCGATGGCGCCGTAACCGTGCGTGTACGTGAAGTGGTCGTTGATCCAGTTGCGCTTGGGGATACCGTCCAGGTTGAGCTCGCGCAGACCGATGACCGTGTCCTGGTCCTTGCCGGCGGCGTCCTTGTAGCGGTCGACGTCCAGGGTCTTGGGGAACTGGTAGTAGTTGCGCTTCTGCTGGAGCTGCTGGAAGGCCGGGGAGACGACGTTGGGGTCCATCACCCGGTAGCTCGCCGCGTCGTCCGCGCTCGCGCGCAGCTTCGCGTCGTCCGTCGTGGTGCTCTTGCCCGAGTAGTCGTTCACCTGGGCGTCGTCGATGTCGTACGCGTCACGCGTCGCCTGGATGTTCTTCCGGATGAACGGGGCTTCCTTGGCCTGCTCGTTCGGCTGGACCTGGAACTTCTGCACGATCGCCGGGTACAGGCCGCCGATCAGGATCGCGGAGAGCACCATCAGACCGAAGCCGATCATCGGGAGCTGCCAGGTGCGGCGCCACAGCGTCGCGAAGAACAGCACGGCGCAGATCGCGGCGATGCAGAACAGGATCGTCTTCGCCGGCAGATAGGCGTTGGCGTCGACGTACCGCAGGCCGGTCCAGTTGTCCGTCGCCTTGAAGTCGCTGGACTTCACCGCCAGCCCGTACCGGTCGAGCCAGTACGCCACGGCCTTCAGCGAGACGAAGACGCCGAGCAGCACCGACAGATGGCCGGTGGCCGCACCGGTCGCCCGCGCGCCGGGGCTGGTGACGCGGAGCCCGCCGTACAGGTAGTGGGTGAGCGCGGCGGCGATCAGCGAGAGCACCGTGGCCGCGAAGCCGAAGCCCAGCAGGAATCGGTACCACGGAAGGTCGAAGGCGTAGAAGGAGACGTCCAGATGGAACTGGGGGTCCTTCTGCCCGAACGCCACGCCGTTCACGTACATCAGCCACGTGCGCCACTGGCCCGATGCCGACGCTCCGGCGATCAGCCCGATGAGCGCGGTGACCGCAAGCAGTACCCACTTCTTGAACGGGGCGACGCTCATCCGGTAGCGGTCCAGGCTCTGCTGCTCCAGCGACATCGCGCTCAGCGGCGGCCTGAGCCGGTGCGCGAGCCAGATGTTCAGGCCGACAGCGATCGCCATCAGCAGTCCGAAGACGAGGAACAGTCCGATCTTGGTCCACAGGGTGGTGGTGAAGACGGATGAATAGGCAACCGACCGGTACCAGAGCCAGTCCGTCCAGAACCCGGCGAACATGACGAACGCCATGGCGAGAATCGCCAGGACGCCGAGTGTCATGAGCAGGGTACGGGCGCGCCGGGACGGGCGGCCGACTCTGATCCGTGGCCCGGTCGGGCCTCCGCCGCGGTCCGGCATCTGGAAAGCCAACGTGCGCACCTCGAAGTTCGCGGTCGTGTGAAACGGGCCCAGCGATCGTAGAGCCCACCTATGCAACTTACTGAGGCTTTACCTAGTTCCCGTTCCCGGGGCGGAAGGAGGCAGGATGTTGCACATGCCCAACGTTTCCCCCTCAGGCCCCCCGATGGCCGCAAGCCCCCTCACCGTCGCCGTGCTCGAAATCGACGAGTACGCCGCCGGCCTCGGCTGGGACCAGCCCGCCCGGCTCTTCGCTCTCGTCGACACCGCCGAGCTGCGCGCCCAGGAGCCGGGGCTCGCTGCCCAGCTCGGTCTCGACAGCCCGGAGTCGACGACCGCCGCACTCACCCCGATCGAGCAGGAGGAGATCCCCCGCGGAAAGGCGCTGGACGAGTTCCTCGCCACCATTGCCTGGCCCGACGCGGTGGCCGGATGCGCGATGACGGTGGAGCGCATGATGCTGCCGCCGTCCGCCGAGGCCTCCGTACCCGACGGGCTCAGTGACGCCCAGCTGACGAAGTGGGTCGCCGGGCACCCCGACCGGCAGGAGGTGCGGATGACCGTGGCCGTCCTGCGCAACGGTGCGCGGGAGTCCGCCGTACGGCTCCGGGAGAAGGACTCCTCGAGCGAGGTGCTGACCGGCGCGGGTCTGGTACCGGGGCTGGCCGAGGCGCTGGCCGCCACGTTCGAGTCCTGAGAGTCCGACCACGGCGGGCGGCATCGCGCCTGCCGTGGTCATCGGGGCGCGGTCAGCCTGCCGAGCATCTCGGCAGAGCGGCCGTGTCCCCCGTGCGGATCTTCTCCAGCGACTTCTTCGCGTCGTCGATCGTCTTGACCTTCACGAGCGTGAGCCCGCGGGGGGTGTCGGACGCGGCGGCCTTGCAGTTGTCGTCCGGCGTCAGGAAATACCTGGCTCCCGCGTTGCGCGCGCCGACCAGCTTCATGTTGATGCCGCCGATCGGGCCGACCTTGCCCCGGTCGTCGATGGTGCCGGTGCCCGCGATGAACTTGCCGCCGGTCAGCTGGCCGGGCGTCAGCTTGTCGACGATGCCCAGGGAGAACATCAGGCCGGCGCTCGGGCCGCCCACATCGGCGAGCTTGATGTCGATCCGGAACGGGAACGTGTGGTCCGTCCCGGCCTGGATGCCGACGATCGCCCGGTTCTCCTTGGCCGCCTTCGTCGTCGTGATGGTGATCTTCTCGGAACCCTGTGGCTCCTTACCGGCCTTCTCGGCAGCGGCCGCCGTCTTGGCCGGGATCACCGTGAACGTGACATTCTCGCCGGGCTTGTGCTTGGTGACGAGCTTCGCGACGTCCTCGGGCTGTTTGACCGCCGTACCGTCGACCGCCTTGATCACATCACCCGCGTGCAGCTTGCCCTGCGCGGGGCTGTCCTTGATCACCGTGGAGACCACGACGCGCGAGGTCACCGGGATGCCCAGCTCGGTCAAGGCGGCGACCTTGGCGCTCTCCTGGGACTGGCTGAACTCCTCGGCGTTCTCCTGCGTCGACTGCTGCTCGGTCTTGCCGTTCGGATACAGCGTGTCATGGGGGACGACGACGCTGTCGTGGGCGAGCCAGCCGTAGACGGCCTCGACGAGGTTCATGTTGTAGTCGGCGCCCGTGACCCGCACCGTCGTCATATTGAGGTTGCCGGACGTCTTGTACGTCTTGCGCCCGGAGATCTGCAGCACCGGTTCTCCGCCGACCTTGCCGAGCGTGTTCACCGTCGGACCGGGAGACATCTCCGAGTACGGCACCTTCATCAGCACACCTGCGCAGAGCAGCGCGATGAGGATCAGTGTGGAGGCGAGCATCGTCGCGGTGCGGCGTGGCATGGAACGACAGTACGGGAAGGGTCTGTCAGTGCACCGCCGGGGCCGGTCCGTCAGGGGCGGAGGGTCGGGTGCGGTGCTGTCGCCGATCGGCGGGGCAGTCGGCGCCGCGATGCGGATTGGCGACTGCGTACGTACGGTGCTGCCTCAGGCAGCGTCGGAACCGGAGTGAGATTTCTCCATCGCCTCACGGAACCGGGCATACCCGGCGAGTTCGGTGACATCGCCGGTCGTGCGATTTCTGGCGGCCCAGCTCCCCCATATCGCAGCGCCGAAAGCAGCGAAAAACGGAATCAGCAACCAGGCGAGTGCTGCCATGACGACCTCCCTACCCCATGAGCGACCGCAACTGCCGATCAGCAGATTAGCCATCTGCAGAATCAACGCTCGTGGCAGGGGTGCGGTTACGCAAATCGGGGCGGATGACCCCTGGTTGGGTTTGAGCTCAGCAGGCGCCGACCCACTCCTCCGTGCCGTCGGAAAACCGCTGGTGTTTCCAGATCGGAACCTCGTGCTTGAGGTCGTCGATGAGCTTGCGGCACGCCGCGAACGCCTCCGCGCGGTGCGGGCAGGAGACGGCGACGACGACGGCCAGGTCTCCCACCTCCAGTTCACCCACACGGTGTACCGCCGCCAGCGCCCGGACCGGGAACTCGGCCACGACCTTCTCGGCCACCCGGCGCATCTCGTCCTGCGCCGACGGATGGCAGGAGTAGCCGAGCGCGCCGACGTCCTGTCCGCCGTCGTGATTACGCACCGTGCCGACGAAGAGCGCGGTGCCGCCCGCGGCGTCGTCTCCGACGGCACGGAAGATCTCGTCGACCGACAGCGGTGTCTCGCGGATCTCCAGCAGCCGGATCGGGTCCTGCGCCGCCTGCTCACCGGGGTGGTCATGGGTGGGTGCCATGGCGCCCATGGTGCCGTACCGCACTGACATCACGGAATAGCCCTTTCCACCGGCGGACCGTCGGCAGCCTTGGAGCCTTCTACAGACCCGCCCGGCGGACGGCGGTGCGACGACGGGGCAAAGGTTGCCGGGAGGGGCACTAGATGCGACGGCGCGCCTTGCGGGCGCGACGGACCAGGGCGGCGGTGCCGAGCAGCGCGACGGTCGCACCGGCGGCACCGGCAGCGGTGGCGTCCTTGCGGCCGAGCCGGCGTCCGGCGACGGTGTGCCGGCCCTCGACCTCTTCGAGGAGCGCGGCGAGCACCTCCTCGTTGGTCCACCGGGGACGCCAGCCGGCGTCGTGCAGTCGGCTCACGCTGACCACCCAGGGGTGCATCGTGTACGCGAGGTCGCCCGCGGGGGAAGGGGTGAGACCGATCCGGTGCAGGCGGGCTGCGGCGCCGAGGGCGACGGCGGAGGGCAGCTCCATCCGGCGTACACCACTGAGCTCCTCGACCTCCTCCTGCTCCAGCCAGCCGTCGCAGCCGACCGCGAACTCTCCGTCGATCTTCTCCAGCGCGGCGTACTCCAGGGCCGTGACCAGGTCGTCGACGTGGCAGAACTGCCAGGTGGGGCGCGATCCGGCGACGACGAGGAGGCGCGGCGACTCGAAGTAGCGGGTCAGCGCCGTGTCCGTACCGCCGACCAGGACGGTGGGGCGGACCACGGTGACGTTGAGCCCGGGGTGGGCACGAGGTGCGCGGCGGCCGAGGCGTTCGATCTCCAGGAGGTCACCGACACCGGTGGCCTCGGCCGTGGCACGCAGCTCTGCGTCCTCGGCGAGCGGGATGTCGTTGTCGGGCAGCGCCCCGTAGACCATCGCCGAGGTGCAGAGCACGGCCCGGTGGACCCCGGCGGCCGCGGCGGCCGTCAGCACGGTCTGGGTGCCGCGGACGTTGTACGCGGTACGGGCGGCGGGATCGGTCTCCAGGTCGAGATCGAGTGCCAGATGGACGACGACGTCTGCGCCGCGCAGTTTCTCGGCGATGGCGGGGTCGCGCACGTCGAGAATGTGCCAGGTCGCATCGGAGACCTCGCCTCGGCGCTCGTCGATGGCAATGACCTGCTTGATCTCCTCGGATGCCGCGAGGCGCGCGGTGAGCAGCTCACCGACGCCGGTCGCGGCTCCGGTGACCGCGACGACGGGGCCGCGGCTCTTGGAGCGGCTTTTCGAGGGCGTGCTCTCGGGCGAAGGGTCGGCCAGGTTTCGCGCTGCGCGAACCTGAGGATCTGGGGAACTCACCGGGCGTCTCCAGCGGTTGTCTTCAGTACGTACCCGAATGACGCGTACGTACCAGGTGGCGTCCATCCTGCCGCAGGCCGGGACCCGGCGGAGCACTGAGGCCCTGAGCGGACATGGTGTCTACGCTGGATGGTGATGTCGGGCAGTCGCCGTCGGTTCGAGCCGGCGGCCCTACGAGCCGAGGAAACCCGTGAGTGACACCCCATTCGGATTCGGCCTTCCGCCGGAGGAGCCGGAGAACGGCGACGAGGGCAAGAAGAAGGACCCCACCGGAGGTGGGCGGGGTTCGGGCGGGCCGGCGAACCCGTTCGGCTTCGGGCCGGGCGCGGGCGGGGACAACCCGTTCGCGGCGATGTTCGGCACGATGAACCCCAACGACCTGGGAGCCGCCTTCCAGCAGCTCGGGCAGATGCTGAGCTACGAGGGCGGTCCCGTGAACTGGGACATGGCCAAGCAGATCGCCCGCCAGACGGTTGCGCAGGGCACGCCGGACGGCACGAAGGACGCGAGCGTCGGCCCGTCCGAGCGGTCGGCGGTCGACGAGGCGCTGCGCCTGGCGGACCACTGGCTGGACGGCGTGACGTCGCTGCCCTCCGGTGCGGTCTCGACCGTGGCGTGGAGCCGTGCGGAGTGGGTCGAGGCGTCCCTCCCCGCCTGGCAGAAGCTGGTCGACCCGGTGGCGGAGCGTGTCGGCATGGCCATGGGCGATGTGTTGCCCGAGGAGATGCAGGCCATGGCCGGCCCGCTCATCGGCATGATGAGGTCGATGGGCGGTGCGATGTTCGGTCAGCAGATCGGGCAGGCCGTGGGTGTGCTGGCGGGCGAGGTGGTCGGTTCGACCGATATCGGGCTGCCGCTCGGCCCGGCGGGCAAGGCCGCGCTCCTTCCGTTGAACGTCGAGATGTTCGGCAAGGACCTGAGCGTGCCGCAGGACGAGGTGCGGCTCTATCTCGCCCTGCGCGAGGCTGCCCATCAGCGGCTCTTCGCCCATGTGCCGTGGCTGCGCTCGCACCTGTTCGGCGCTGTCGAGGGGTATGCGCGCGGCATCAAGGTCGACACCAGCAAGCTGGAGGACGTGGTCGGCCAGTTCGACCCGTCGCAGCCCGAGCAACTGCAGGACGCCCTTCAGCAGGGCATGTTCCAGCCGGAGGACACGCCGGAGCAGAAGGCGGCGCTGGCCCGGCTGGAGACGGCGCTCGCGCTGGTCGAGGGCTGGGTGGACGCGGTGGTCCACGAGGCCGCGAAGTCCCGGCTGACCTCGGCGGACGCACTGCGCGAGACGATGCGCAGGCGCCGTGCCTCCGGCGGCCCGGCCGAGCAGACGTTCGCCACGCTGATCGGGCTGCAGTTGCGGCCGCGGCGGCTGCGGGACGCCTCGCGGCTCTGGGCGTCGCTCACGGACGCGCGCGGTCTCGACGGGCGCGACGCACTCTGGGAGCACCCGGACATGCTGCCGACCGCGCATGACCTGGACGACCCGGACGGGTTCGTGCACCACGAGCAGCTGGACTTCTCCGAGCTGGACAAGATGCTCGGCGAGGCCGCGAAGGGTCCCCGGAAGCCCGCGGACGACAAGGGCGAGGAAAACGGCGCCACCGGCGACGGCGACGGCAAGGACGACACAGACCAGTGAGCCTGTACGACGACGCCGTCCTCGTGCTGAAGAGGTACGAGGACCGGGCCGACGCTGACCAGGAGCAGCTGCGGCAGACCTATCTGAACCATCTGGCACAGCACCCGGACGGCATGTGGAAGGCGTGCGGGGCCGGGCATCTCACGGCCAGCGCGCTGGTCGTCGATCCGGAGCGCGGACGGGTGCTGCTGACACTGCACCGAAAGCTGCAGATGTGGCTGCAGATGGGCGGCCACTGCGAGCCCGAGGACGCCACGCTGGCGGCTGCGGCGCTGCGTGAGGCCACCGAGGAGTCCGGCATCGGCGGTCTGACGCTGCTGGCGGGCGGCCCGGTGGTGCTGGATCGGCATGCGATCCCGGCGCCCTGCCACTGGCATCTGGATGTGCAGTACGCGGCGCTGGCGCCGTCGGGCGCGACGGAAGAGATCAGCGACGAGTCGCTGGATCTGCGCTGGTTCGCATACGACGAGGTGGCCGAGGTGGCCGACACCTCGGTCGTGCAGTTGGTGGCACGTACGCGCGCGGCACTGGAAGGCGGCCGGTAGCCGTACCGACGGCCCTCGGCACCGGCACCGGCACATCGACGGGTAGGGGGCGTCCTCCCACGAGGCCGCCCCCTACCCGTGTCCGTGCGCCGCGGTTCAGTTCCAGGTGTTGTTCTGGTTCTGGCCGTGCGCTCCCTGTTGGCCCATGCCGTACTGCGCGCGCAGCCCCTGGCCGATCTGGGCGTTCTGCGGGGGCAGCACCTCGCTCGGCTGGACCAGGGCGAAGCCCTGTCCGAGGAAGCTGAGCTCCCAGCCCTCGCCGGTGTTGCCGCGCCGCCGCCAGACGCCCGAGGAGTGCGTCTGTGCCTGCATCTGGACGCGCAGCGAGCTGGACCAGGCGACGATCGCGTCGGCGTCGACGTTGACGTACTTGTCCGGCGTGACCTGCATCATCAGTGGCTGGCCGGACGTCATCAGGGCGACCTTGCCGGTGCCGGAGATGTTGAGCTGGTACTTGCCGGTGCCCGAGATGCCGTACTGGCTGTCCACGGCGATGACCTCGGTGTGCAACGACGAGTCCAGCGCCAGCACATAGGCGCTGTCCACCGTCATGCCGTCGTGGTCGACGTCCACGACATGGACGTACTGCGCGAGGTTGGCGAGGTAGACGGTGCCCTGGCCCGAACAGCGCATCAGGTCGAGGCCCTCACCGGTGTTCGCGCGGGCGCGGCGCTGCCCGTGCGACTGGTACTCGCCGTCGAACTCCATCAGCCCCTGGTACGCGACCATGGCGCCCTTGCGGGCGAGGACGTCGTCGTGGCCGGTCAGCGAGACCCGCAGGAGCTGCGGGTTCTGCAGGGTGTATCGGTCCTGGGACTGCTGTTCCGTGTAGTTGAAAAGCGGACTCTGCATGGTGTGTTCTCGCTCCCCCTCAGTTCCGGACCCGCAGGCGGTCCGTACTGTCCTCGCTCGGCTGGACGACGACGATGCCCTGACCGGAGAACGCCATCTGGAACGCCTCGCCGCTTCCCCGCCCGATCAGCGAGGAGGCCTTGAAGCTGCGCTTGCCCTTCACCTTGAGGTTCGGGGACCACGCCACAAGGGCGTCCGGGTCGACATAGGTCTCGTCCTCGCCGCGCCCGCAGTCGACGACGATCGGCGTGCCGCGCGAGGTGATCGCGACCCAGCCGGTGCCGGCGATGCAGACGTTCCACAGGCCCTGGCCGGCGAACTTCGCCAGCCCCTTGACCCGCTCCACGCCCCAGGTGAGGTGGCCGTCGAAAGCCAGGACGTTGGTGCCGTTGACCGAGAGGGACTCGTTGTTGAGATTGACGACGACCACATCGGCGCCGTAGTCGGCGAGGTAGAGCAGCCCGTCACCGGAGCACTTCATCAGGGGTGCGCCCTCGCCGGTGATCCACTGGGAGGCGATCTGCCGGACGGCCGGCGGGTTGGGCTCGTACTGGATGAAGCCCTCGTAGGACACCATCGAGCCGGTACGTGCGTAGAGGTCCTGGCCCGTGGCCATGGCGACCTTGAGCATCGTATGGCCGTGGTTCTCCATACGGGCCGTGACGGGGGTCGGGGCGAAGCCCGCGAGTTGCTGGTTCATGACGGGCTCCCTCAGACCTCGTAGGGCTGGACGACGATGAAGTTGCCGGGGGCTCCCCGGAACTGGAGGTTCACGGTCTCCCCGCTGTGCCCCGGGTATGCGTTGCGGCGCAGCCGGACCTGGCTGGAGATGATCACCTGGGACGCGGACGACCACGCCACGACGGCGTTGCAGTCGGCGAACGTGGTCGGCGTGACCGGCAGGACGACGGGGACGCCGTGGGTCTTGACGACGATCGTGCCGCTGCCCTGGAACTGCATGGTGAACAGGGCGCCGCCGGGGATGCCGTGACCCTCGATCCTGCGGACCTCGTACTGCAGCGATTCGTCGAAGGCGAGGACGCTCTCCGCGGAGACGCAGATGCCGTCGCCCTGGAGCTCGATGGAGTGCAGATGGGCGCCGTCTTCGGCGAGGAAGACCTGGCCTCGACCGGTACAGCGCATCAGCTGCATTTCCTGGCCGGTCGCATTCCCGACCATGCGGCCTGCGAATCCGGCACCCTTGTAGCCGAAGTCGACCTTCCCCTGATACATCACCATGGAGCCCTGACGGGCGAGCACCGGTGTACCGCCCATGGTGAGGTCCACCCGCATGAGCTGCTGGTTCTGCGGGGTCCAACGCTGGCCGGTGGCTGTCTCCTTGTACGGCTGGAGCGCGGCCTGCAGACCGGCGCCGGCCTGCGGCATGCCCGGCTGCATTCCGGGGGGCTGCTGCCCGTACGGCGCCGGGGCCTGCTGACCGTAGGGGGCGGCCGGCATGGCCTGGCCGGGGAACTGCCCGAACTGGGGCTGCTGGAGCGGCTGTCCCGGCTGACCGTAGGGAGCGGGGGCGGGCGCGGGCGGCGGGACGATACCGCCCTGCGGTGCCATCGGAGCCGCTATCGTCGGCGCGGCATGCATCTGCTGTTGCGGGGTGGGGGCCTGCGCGGCCGGGGCGCCGAAGGACGGAGCCGGCTGCGGGACTTGAGGGGTCTGGGGAGCGGCCGGGACACCGAAGGACGGAGCGGGCGCCGGGGCCTGCGCGGGCGGGGCGAACGAAGGGGCAGCCGCCTGCGGCTGCGGTGCGGCGGGCGCCTCCTCGGCGATCTCGCCGCCGAAGTTCTTCAGCAGCGCGTCGAGGCCGCCGTCGAAGCCCTGTCCGACAGCGGCAAACCGCCAGACGTCCTTCAGATAGAAGTCGCCCAGCATCACCGCGCGCTCGGTGGTGAACTCGGCGCCGGTGAAGGCGTACCTGACGACTTCCTCGCCACCCGCGACGATCCGGATGTACCCCGGACCGATCTGCGACATCTGTCCCGCGCCGTCGACGGTCGCAGTGAACGACAGCTTGTGGATGTTCGCCGGAATGCGGTCCAGAGTGACGCGGAACGACTCGGTGTCACCGGACTGGGCACCGAGGAGCTGAATGGACTCCTCGGGCGATTTCGGCTGGTTGAAGAAGATGAAATACCGGTCGTCGGAGAGCTGCTCATGGGCATCGAGGCCGAAGCAGCTGATGTCGAAGGTCAGTCCAGGACCGGCGATCTGCACGCCTACGTACAGATCCGTCCCCGGCGTGAGATCACTGATCTTGGCCTTGTGACCGCGTTGGAATTCCCTGGCCATGCGTAACGACCGTCCCCCATCCCGAATGTGAATGCGTCGCGCCAGGCTATCCGCAAACTCCGACATTGAGCTAAGTCGGTACACACCCGGTACAGAATCACTGAAGGTCACTCACCACGCGCGGCAGGCAGATGGGGCAGCCGGTCCGCCGCCACCACTCCTTCGAGGTAGCCGCGGGCCCGCTCGGTACGTGGATACGCCTCCAGCAGCCGCCAGAACCGCGGACCGTGACCGGGGACCAGCAGATGCGCCAGCTCGTGGACGAGCACATAGTCGACGACGTACTCCGGCATGCCCTGCAGACGGTGCGACAGACGGATGCTGCCCTCCGCCGGGGTGCATGACCCCCATCGGGTGTTCTGGTTGGTCACCCATCGCACCGAGGCGGGCCTGGCCCGGCCCGCGAGGTACTGGGCGGACAACCGCTCGGCCCGCTCGGCGAGTTCGCTGTCGCCGAGGATTCGCTTGCGCTCCTGGGCCGCGAGTTTGTCGAGCATCACGGTCACCCAGCGCCGCTCCTCCGCCTCCGACATCCTGGCGGGGATCAGCACGATGGTGCGGTCGCCCTCCCGGTACGCGGAGACCGTTCTGCTGCGGCGGGTGCTCCTGCGGACCTCGACCGCGCTCGTCACCGAGACGCGGGGCGGATGGCTGGCCGCGCTGCGCTGATGGTCTTTGGCGCTGCGCGCGGGGGTCTCCCCGGCGAAGCCGGGTGACGGGTCGGCGGGCACGCCCCGACGTTACCCGCTGTCAGTGCGGGAAGTCCCGCCTCCGGGAGTGTTCGCGCATGATCCGTTCCATGGCATGCACCATTTGAACGACTAATACCCCATGCCTGTGGACAACTTTCTGCACGCTCCGACGCCGGCCTGCATTCTGGCAACGGATCTCGCGAAGCTCCGGTTCGCCGCCGACGCACGCAGATCACTCCGGACCGCACAGAGTCCACACAGAGATCGCACAGAAGAGACAACAGCAGGACGAACACGGGCCAGGGGGAAGCCATGCATCCGATGTTGAAACCCGCACTGCGCCGAGCGTGGCGTGGCAGGAACACCGTGCAATTCGGGGTGACGCCCGCTCATGCGGTGAAGGTGGGGCCGATGGATATCGCCACGGGCAGTTTCCTGGAACTGCTCGACGGAACACGCGGCCTGCCACTGCTGCGCGAGGAAGCCAGGGCACTGGACCTGTCCGACCATCAAGTGGACGTGTTGGTGTCACGATTGGTGGAAGCGGGGCTGGTCGACGATGTCCGGGCGGGTGGGCCGGAAGCCGATGCGTTGCGCAACCGGGCCGATGTACTGGAGCGACAGCGCCCCGACCTCGCGTCGCTCTCGATCGTGCACCCCGAACCGGGGGGCGGGCTGGGACGGTTGGCGGCCCGCCGCGCGATGCGGGTCCAGGTGCGGGGCTCCGGCCGGGTCGGCGCGGCAATCGCAGCGGTGCTGTCCGGGTCCGGTGTGGGTCTGGTCGAGGTCCTGGACGGAGGGGTCACCGAGCCGTCGGACGTCGCACCCGGCGGGCTTCCGGCCACTGCGGTCGGTGAGCGCAGGGACACCGCCGCCCGGCAGTTGGTGCGACGATCCGCTGTCGGTCCCGCCCCCCGCACGACGGGGACGGACGGCTCCCGGTCGCGTGGTGGTCCCGGGCTGTCCCTGGTCGTGGTCGCTCCGCGGGACGGTCTCGCGGTGTACGCCCCCGACCCTCGTGCAGCCGAACCATGGATCGCTTCGGGCACTCCTCATCTCTATGCCGGGGTGATCGAGGCCACGGGCGTGGTCGGTCCGCTGGTACTGCCCGGCGGTACGGCCTGCGCGGGATGCCTGGACCTGCACCGCACGGATCGGGATCCGCAGTGGCCGCGGATGCTGGCGCAGTGGCGGTCCGGGCGGCGCGGCGCCGTGCAGGCCTGCGACCTGGCGCTGGCGACAGCGGTGGCCGGTCTCGCGGCGGCCCAGGCGCTGGCGTTTCTCGACGGCGAACTGCCCGCCGGCACGGGAGCCAGATGCGAGGCCGCCCTGCCGCTGTTGGACTGGCGGTCGGAGCGGATCGGGCCGCACCTCGACTGTTCCTGCGGGGCGGGTGGGCACACCGTGAGGGAGCGCGCCTCCGGGCTCGGCGCGACGCAGGACACAATGGCCGGGTAACCGCCGCACGCGGCACGGCAGTCTGGGAATTGGAGGGGCGTATGTCTGATCTTCCCCGGAAAGCGGTCACCCGAACAGCCAAGTTGGCCGCACTGCCACTCGGCTTCGCCGGCCGTGCCACGTGGGGGCTCGGCAAGCGGATCGGCGGCAAGTCCGCGGAGATAGTGGCCCGTGAGCTCCAGCAGCGCACGGCGGACCAGCTGTTCCGCACGCTGGGCGAGCTGAAGGGCGGTGCCATGAAGCTCGGTCAGGCCCTGTCCGTCTTCGAGTCGGCGCTGCCCGAGGAGGTCGCCGGGCCGTATCGGGCGGCCCTCACCAAACTGCAGGAAGCCGCTCCCCCCATGCCGACCCGCACCGTCCACGCCGTGCTCACGGAGCGGCTCGGTGAGGACTGGCGGGAGCTGTTCCTCGAATTCGACGACAAGCCGTCGGCCGCCGCGTCGATCGGGCAGGTGCACCGGGCGGTCTGGCACGACGGGCGGGCCGTCGCCGTGAAGGTGCAGTATCCGGGCGCCGGGGAGGCCCTGCTCTCGGATCTGACCCAACTCAGCCGCTTCGCCCGGTTGCTCGGCCCGCTGATCCCCGGAATGGATGTCAAGCCGCTCATCGCGGAGCTGCGCGACCGGGTGTCGGAGGAGCTGGACTACGAACTGGAGGCGCATTCGCAGCGCGAACACGCCGAGGAGTTCGCGAACGACCCCGATGTGGTGGTTCCCGGTGTGGTGCACCAGTCCGACCAGGTGCTGGTGACGGAGTGGATCGACGGCGTCCCGCTGTCCGAGGTGATCGCGGACGGCACCCAGGAACAACGGGACCGGGCGGGTCAGCTGCTGGCGCGATTCCTCTTCTCGGGTCCGGCGCGCACGAATCTGCTGCACGCCGACCCGCATCCGGGCAACTTCCGGCTCCTGCCCGGGGGAGGGGAAGCGGACGGGGAGGCGGAAGGCTGTGGGAGCGGACCATGGCGGCTCGGGGTGCTGGACTTCGGCACGGTGGACCGGCTGCCGGGCGGCCTGCCTCAGCCCATCGGGGACTCGTTGCGGCTGACGCTGGAGGGTGACGCGGAGGCAGTGTACGAACTGCTGCGCGAGGAGGGCTTCGTCAAGGAATCCATCGACCTTGACCCGGATGAGGTACTCGACTACCTCCTGCCCATCATCGAGCCGGCGCAGGTGGAGGAGTTCACCTTCACCCGGAGCTGGATGCGCGATCAGGCGGCCCGGATTGCGGATCCCCGTTCCCCCGCGCATCAGCTGGGCAAGCAGCTGAATCTGCCGCCCGCCTATCTGCTGATACACCGGGTGACGCTGAGCACGATCGGGGTGCTGTGCCAGCTGGGTGCGACGGTGCGGCTGCGGGACGAACTGGAGTCCTGGGTCCCGGGGTTCCTGCCCGTCGAGGACCTGCCCGAGCAGCAGAGCCTGGATCTGGAGTTCCCGGATCGGGATCTGGCCGACCAGGAGCTGACCGACGACGAGTTGCTCGACGACCGGCCGGCCTAAGGGCTGTCCAGGACCGATCCCGGGGGCGCCGGCAGGGCCCCGGCGCCGAAGGGGCGGGTCACCACCAGGCCGAATCGAGGCGGCCCTCGATCGCCCTGATGTGCGTGCGGGCGCAGTCGTCGCAGAAGTACTGGCGCCTGCCGTTCTCCACGGAGCAGATCCAGGTCGGCGGAGCGTACGCGCTGTCGGCGGTGGTGCCGCACAGGGCGCACACCACGACCTCGGCACCCGGCTGCTCGGGGTGATGAGTCTCCTCGTCCACCTCGTGACGATAACTCCGTCCCCGCTGCGCGGCACGGCACCACACACAGCACGACCGCGGGGCCGGTCCGTTCGGACCGGCCCCGCGGAAGGGGTACTGACGGGAGGGTGCTGATTGCTGCCGGGCGGAGCGGCGCCCGGCAGCGGGTGTGCGGTTTCCGGCCCGGCTAGTGCCGTGACCGGCCGGCCAACGCGGTGAGCGGGCGTGCCGGGCGGTGCGACGGGGCAAAGCTTGCCGGGAGGGGCACTAGTGCATGACCGCCATGGCCAGCGCACGGCGGGCGCGCATCGAAGCGCGCTCTGCCCGGCGCTGCATCCGCCGAGCGGTGGCCAGGCGCACGGCCCGGCGCTCCGCGTCGGCTTCCCTCAGGCGGTCGTGCATATGCGCACGCGCCAGGGCTTCTGGAATGAGTTGCATTTCGCGGGTCCTGTTCTGACGCGAGTCGTTCGCGCCGATGATCGTGACGTTCGGTGTCGCTGAGCCGATGGGCTCATTCGTGGGGACGGTCATTGGTGCCTGATTTCGAGGGTCGTGGGTCCGGGGACGGTCGATGGTTCCGATGCGCTTCATGGGTTTGGGGGCCGTGGCTCCCAGGCCGGCGGTCACGCCGCGACCGGGTTCTTGCGCGGACGGCCACGCGGCCGCTTGCGAGCGACGACGACGCCCTGGATGAAGAGCTCGCCACCCCAGACGCCCCACGGCTCGCGGCGCTCCTTGGCGCCGGCGAGGCAGGCCTCGACGAGCGGGCAGGTGCGGCAGAGCGACTTGGCGTACTCGACATCGGCCGGCGACTCGGCGAAGAAGACCTCCGGGTCGTAGGAACGGCAGGGGACGGGCACGCCGAGGTTCTCGATGGCGTCGTCGAGCGCGGTGAGCGCAGTGAGGGGGATCAAGGTGGAGTCCTCCGTGAGGCCGGGCGGGGAGATCGTTTCGGAAGGCGGTACGGACGGGGCGTGCGCTTCGAGTTGCACGGTGGTGGTGTCCTCGTCTGGTTGTTCCGGCCGGTCGGCCGGGTGGCTGCTGGTACCGGGTACTGCTTGTCCCGAGGCGCCTTCTCGCTGTGTCGTCCGTTGGGACAAAACAAAAGGGCCGCGGATCCCGAGTGGGGTTCCGCGGCCCTGAAGGCGCCGGCCTGATGGTGGATCAGGCTGGATCACTCCAGGGTTCAGGCCCACGGAAGGCCCACATCGTGTGGTGGTGCGTCATCTGCTGCTCGGCTCCGGCACCGACTGCCGCAAAGGCATAGGCCGCCTTGGCCTGTCCCTTCGCTACTGCTGCCGTCGATGCCTGGGTCGGTCGCTCATTGCGCTCCCGCACGGGGAGGCTCGCCAGGGACAGCGAGCCGGCGGCGGAAATGCCGGACAGACCGGTGCCACGAAGCGAAGACGCCGAAGAGCAGGCGAGGCCGAGCGAGCAGGCGGAGACGACCGACAGATCGGTCATTTTGTTGGTCTCGATGATGCTGATCACGACAATCGCCTCCTCTCGGCGTCTCGGTGGACCGGCGGGCCGGTCCTGCGTATTCGGATAAGTACAGCACAGGATCAGGGCTTCAGAGAAGTCGCTGTTCCCGTGGTTAAGAACCTATGGTGATGACTGGGGCGGGCGCAAACTATTTTTTCGACGAGTTTTTCTCACGCCTCCCCGTCGTCTCCCCCGAGCCCCTCGACCGGGTCCTCACCTGCGCAAATGGCCAGCACGGCTGCTCCGAACCGGCCCATCTTCCGGACACCGACCCCGGAGATTCCCGCCAGTTCGCCCTCGCTGCCCGGCACCGCCTCCGCGATCGCCATGAGCGTCTTGTCGGTGAACACGCAATAGGCGGGCTGGCCGATCTCCTTCGCCCGGTCCGCCCGCCAGTCGCGCAGCCGCTCGTACAGCCCTTCGTCCATGTCGGAGGGGCAGTCCTCACAGCGCATCAGCTTCATCTCGCCGGCGTCGGTGAGTGTCTTGCCGCAGACCCGGCACAGCGCGGGGCCACGACGCCTGCGCTTGGTCACCGCGGGACGCTCGACGCCTCCGCCACCGCCGACCGTGCCACGCCCGCCGAGCGCGGCCGAGCCGGGACGCAGCCCGTTCAGGAAGCGGCTCGGTCGCCGCCCGCCGCGGCTGCCCGGCGACCGGGACAGCGACCACGACAGCGAGAGATGGAAGCGCGCCCGGGTGACACCGACATAGAGCAGACGGCGCTCCTCCTCGATCTGCTCATCCGTCCTGGCGTACGTGATCGGCATCATGCCCTCGGTCAGCCCGACCAGGAACACGGCGTCCCACTCCAGGCCCTTCGCCGAGTGCAGCGAGGCCAGCGTGACCCCCTGGACCGCCGGGGCGTGCTGGGCGGCAGCCCGCTCGTCCAGCTCCGCCACCAGATCGGAGAGCGTCGCCCCCGGCTTGGCCTGCTCGAAGTCCTCGGCCAGCCGGACCAGCGCGGCGAGGGACTCCCAGCGGTCGCGCGTCGCGCCGGAGCCCGCGGGCGGCTCCGTGGTCCACCCCTTGGTGGAGAGCACGGCCCGCACCTGGGAGGGCAGCCCCTCCGCGTCGTCGAGCAAGGAGTCGTTCCCCCCGGCGCGCGCCGCGCCGCGCAGGGCGACGCCCGCCTCCCGTACCTCCGCGCGCTCGAAGAAGCGCTCCGCGCCGCGCAGCTGGTAGGGCACGCCCGCGTCGGAGAGGGCCTGCTCGTAGACCTCGGACTGGGAGTTGACCCGGTAGAGCACGGCGATCTCCCCGGCCGGGACGCCGGCGGCGATCAGATCGCGGATCCGGCGGGCGGTGCCCTCCGCCTCCGCGGGCTCGTCCCCGTACTCCGTGTAGGCCGGCTCCGGACCCCTCTCCCGCTGCGAGACGAGTTCGAGCCGGTGCTCGGCGGCGCGGCCACGGGCCTGGCCGAGCAGGCCGTTGGCCAGGTGGACCACCTGGGGCGTCGAGCGGTAGTCCCTGACCAGCTTGACCACGGTTGCGTTCGGGTGGCGGGTGCGGAAGTTCAGCAGGTGCTCGGGGGTGGCCCCGGTGAAGGAGTAGATCGTCTGGCTGGCGTCCCCGACGACGCACAGGTTGTCCCGGTCGCCCAGCCAGAGGTCGAGCAGACGCTGCTGGAGCGGGCTGACGTCCTGGTACTCGTCGACCACGAAGTGCTGGTACTGACGGCGGACATGGTCGGCGATGTCGTGACGGTCCTGGAGGATGGCGACGGTGAGGAGCAGCACGTCCTCGAAGTCGATCACCGAGCGGTCGCGCTTCAGCTGCTCGTACATCGCGTAGATCTGGGAGATCTCGGCGGTGTCGCGCGGAGCGTCGCGCTGGGTCTTGGCGACCACGGCCGGATAGTCGGCGGGCACGGTCTGGGTGACCTTCGCCCACTCGATCTCGCTGGTGACGTCCCGCAGCTCGTTGCGGTCGAGCCGGATGCGGCAGCGGGCAGCGGCCTCGGCGACCAGCTGGACCTTGCGCTCCACCAGCCTCGGCAGCTCGCCACCGACTGCTTTCGGCCAGAAGTACTGGAGCTGGCGCAGCGCGGCGGAGTGGAAGGTCCGCGCCTGCACCCCGGCTGCGCCGAGCTGGCGGAGCCGGCCCCGCATCTCGCCCGCGGCCCGGTTGGTGAACGTGACGGCCAGCACACTGGTCGGCTGGAGTATTCCCGCGCGCACCCCGTACGCGATGCGGTGCGTGATCGCTCGCGTCTTGCCCGTACCGGCTCCGGCCAGCACGCACACCGGGCCGTGCAGGGCCAGGGCGACCTCGCGCTGCTCGGGGTCCAGCCCGTCGAGCACGGCGTCCGCCGACTCGGGGACCTGCGGGAAAAGAGAGAAATGCGTTGCTGCTGTCACCCCGCCATGCTGCCAGGTCGGGAGAGGCGGACGCGGAAGTTGTCCACAGGGGAGCAGCATCCGTCGTACTAATGCGGTACGACGGCGGGAATGGTGACCAGGTCACGTACGTTCCACTCCCTGCGGGGATGCGCATGGGCGGCTTTTCCGCAGTCGTGAGTGAGACGAACAAGACAGAGGAGCGCGAAACATGCCGGGCACTGTGACGATGTACAGCACCACGTGGTGCGGCTATTGCCGTCGGCTCAAGGGCCAGATGGACCGCGAGGGCATCACGTACAACGAGATCAACATCGAGCAGGACCCGGCGTCCGCAGCCTTCGTCGAGAAGGCCAACGGGGGCAACCAGACCGTCCCGACCGTCCTCTTCGCGGACGGTTCGACACTGACCAACCCCTCGCTGGCCCAGGTCAAGCAGAAGATCGGCGTCTGAGCGAGCGAGCCCCGCGCCTCGCGGCAGCGGAACGCCCGCACCGACACGCCTGCAGACACGCCCGCCGCCTTCCGGTCCGCCGGAAGGCGGTGGGCGTTTCCGTGCCCGCGAGTCGGCGGGCGCTCCCGCCGGGCAACGGGGCGTCAGCTCACGCCGCGGCGCCGAGCTGCAAGGTGGCCGCGGCCACTGTCTGTTCGAGAAGGACCGCGATGGTCATCGGTCCGACGCCGCCCGGAACCGGGGTGATCAGCCGTGCCCGCTCCGCCGCGGTCTCGAAGTCGACATCGCCGACGTTGCCGTCGTTGTATCCGGCGTCGAGCACCACCGCACCCGGCTTGATGTCCGCACCGGCGATGAAGCGCGGCTTGCCGACCGCGGCCAGCAGCACGTCCGCCTGCTGCACGATCGACGGGAGGTCGGCCGTCCGTGAGTGGCAGTACGTCACGGTGGCGTCCCGGCCGAGCAGCAGCATCCCGGCGGGCTTGCCCAGAATGGCGCTGCGTCCCACGACGACCGCGTGCTTGCCCGCGAGGTCGACCTCGTACTCGTCGAGGAGGCGCATGATGCCGCCGGGCGTGCAGGAGACGAAGCCGGGAAGGCCGAAACTCATTGCCGCGAACGAGTGCATGGTGACCCCGTCGACGTCCTTGGCCGGGTCGATCGCCTCGAAGGCGGCGCGTTCGTCGATGTGGGGACCGACGGGATGCTGCAGCAGGATGCCGTGCACATCGGGGTCGTTCGACAGTGCGGTGACCGCGTCCACCACGTCCTGTGTGGTGGAGGTGGCGGGAAGGGCCACATGCCGTGACGCGATGCCCGCGCTTTCGCAGCGGCGACGCTTCATCCGGACGTAGGTCACCGACGCCGGGTCGTCGCCGACCAGCACGGTCGCCAGGCAGGGTGCCTTCCCGGTGCGCAGCCGGAGTTCCGCCGCTGTCGCGGCGCTGGTCTCGATGATGCGGCGGGCGAGAGCGGTGCCGTCCATCGGACGGGCTGTCTGTGTCTGGGCCACGCTTCACTCCTGAGCGTCACTTGGATCACGAGGATCACGATGAATCGCCCAGGCGCACGGCATCGACGGTTGTCGAGTGTTTCCGTCGGACCGCTCCCCGGTGGTGCTCCACCTCAGCGCCAGTCACGGCCCGGCTCCAGATTAACGGACCGGAGCATCCTTGGGGGGGGGAGTAACGGGGCACAGCGGTGGGGCGGACCCCGGTCGTGCGTACTCCGTCACCCGCCCCGCGCCGTGGGTCAGCCGACGCTGCCCGGCTTCGGCAGCGGCTTGCCGTACCAGAGCTCGATCAGACGGGCCGCGATCGAGATGCCGAACGGGGGCAGGATCTCGCCCGATTCGAAGGCCGCCGTCAGGTCCTCGCGGGAGAACCAGCGCGCCTCCTCGATCTCCTCGCCGTCGACGTTGATCTCCGACGACGTGGCCCGCGCCATGAAGCCCAGCATCAAGCTGGACGGGAAGGGCCAGGGCTGGCTGGCGATGTACTCGACCTCACCGACCGTGACACCCGCCTCCTCGAACACCTCGCGGGCGACGGACTGCTCGATCGACTCCCCGGGCTCGACGAAGCCCGCGAGCGTCGAGAACCTGCCCTCCGGCCAGTGCACCTGACGGCCCAGCAGGGCGCGGTCCTGGTCGTCCGTCACCAGCATGATCACCGCCGGGTCGGTGCGCGGGTAGTGCTCGGCGCCGCAGGCCTGGCAGCGGCGGATGTGGCCGGCCGCTGCGACGACGGTGCGTTCGCCGCAGCGGGAGCAGAAGCGGTGCAGCCGCTGCCAGTTCTCCAGTGCCACCGCATGCGCCATCAGCCCCGCGTCGCGCGGGCCGAGGAGCAGTCCGGCCTCGCGCAGCCCGGCAGGGCGCGCCGGCTGGTCCATGCGGCCGGGCAGCGAGTCCTTCTGGAGCGCGAAGTAGCTGACGCCGTCCTCGTCGGTGCCGAGGAAGTAGCGGTGGGTCTCGGTGACCGGGGCCTCGAAGGCCGGGGTCATGACGATCTCCGTACCGCCGTCGGCGGTGTCGTCGATCAGCACCTGCCCGCCGGAGACCACGAAGACCCGGGTGCTCGGGTGGCTCCAGGCGGCGGAGAGCCAGGCCTCGTCGAGGCGGTGGTGCGCGGCGCGGTCGATGCCGCTGGGCGCGGTGAGACCGATGGGCCGGTCTGTGGTGGCGTTGTCGATGGTGCTCACAGGTGCTTCCTACTCCCCCGGGATGGATCGGGTGTTCAGAGGATTCAGCGGAGTGCGGTGGACAGTTCGCCCCAGAGGTGGGCGGTCGTCTGCACGCCCTTGAGCAGGAGGTCCAGCTCGACCTTCTCGTTGGGGGCGTGCCAGCCGTCGGACGGTACGGAGATACCCAGGAAGAGGACGGGGGCGTCGAGCACGTCCTGCAGGTCGGCGGCGGGCCCCGAGCCTCCTTCGCGGGTGAAGAGGATCTTCTGGCCGAAGGCCCGTCCCATGGCGCGGGCCACGGCCTGCAGGGCGGGGTGGTCCAGCGGGGTCAGGCAGGGGCGGGTGGCGGGGGCGAAGGTGACCCGATGGCGGATGCCGGCCGGGAACTGCGCCTCGGCCCAGGCCCGGACGGCCTGCTGGACGTGGTCGGGGTCCTGGCCCGCGACCAGCCGGAAGCTGATCTTCACGAGAGCGGAGGACGGAATGATGGTCTTGCTTCCGGCGCCCTGGTAGCCGCCACCGATGCCGTTGACCTCGGCCGTCGGGCGCGCCCAGATGCGCTCCAGCGTGGAGTAGCCGGCCTCGCCCGTCGCGGCCTGCGACTTGGCGGTGCGCAGCCAGCCGGCCTCGTCGAAGGGGAGCTCGGCGAAGAGGGCGCGCTCGGTGTCGGTGAGTTCCGTCACGCCGTCGTAGAAACCGGGGATCGCTACCCGTCCGTCCGCGTCGTGCAGCGCGGCGACGAGGCGGGCCACGGCGGTCGCCGGGTTGGGGACGGCGCCGCCGAACGATCCGGAGTGGATGTCCTGCTCGGGGCCGTGGAGCTCGATCTCGCACTCGGCGAGACCGCGCATGCCGGTGCAGACCGTCGGGGTCGTCTCGTCCCACATGCCGGTGTCGGAGACGATCACGGCGTCGGCGGCGAGACGCGCGGCCCGCTGCTCGACCAGGGCGCGGAAGTGCGGGGAGCCGGACTCCTCCTCACCCTCGACGAGGAGCTTGAGGTGGACGGCAGGGGTGGTGCGGCCGGTGGCGGCGAGGTGGGCCCGGACGCCGAGTGTGTGGAAGAACACCTGGCCCTTGTCGTCGGCGGCGCCGCGCCCGTACATCCGGCCGTCCCGGATCACCGGTTCGAACGGGTCGGTGTCCCAGCCGTCCTCCCGGGCGGCGGGCTGCACGTCGTGGTGGCCGTAGACGAGGACCGTCGGGGCGTCCGGGTCCTCGGACGGCCACTCGGCGAAGACGGCGGGGGCGCCCGGCGTCTCCCAGACCTCCGTGACCGGGAAGCCGGTCTCCTTGAGCTTGGCGGACAGCCACTCGGCGCTGCGTCGTACGTCTCCGTCGTGCTCCGGCTGGGCGGACACGGAGGGGATGCGCAGCCACTCGGCGAGGTCGTCGAGGAAGGCTGTGCGGTGCTGTTCGGTGTACGTACGGACGGCGCTGTCCGGGGTGTCGCTCATGGTCTTGAGCCTATCGGCCTGCGGGAGGTGGCTCGTCCCACAGGATTTGTTCGAGCTCGGCCCGGCCGGGGAGACCGGTGGGGTGGACGGCCTCCCCGGTGCGGACGAACAGGAACGTGGTGGTGACGGAGTCGAGCGGTACGTCGTGCAGTTCGGCCCAGGCGAGGCGGTAGACGGCCAGCTGCAGCGGGTCGGCCGTGCGGACGGCCGACGTGTCTTCGTGGCCGTGGGGGGCGTGACGGGTCGTCTTCCAGTCGACGATCTCGTAGGCGACCCCGTCCGGGCCTTCCGTGCGGTACACGGCGTCGATCCGGCCCCGGACCACGCGGCCCGCGAGCGTGATCTGGAACGGTGTCTCGACGCGGTACGGGGTGCGGTGGGCGTACGGGGTCCGCTCGAAGGCCTCCTTGAGCAAGGCGAGGTCGCGCTCGTCCGCGATGTCGGTGTCGCTCCGGTCTCCGCCGGGCAGCTCGTCGGGGCCGAGCATGGGCAGCGGCAGCTCCTCGAAGCGGGCCTCCACCCAGGCGTGGAACCTGGTGCCCCGGCGGGCCGAGGGGGCGGGCGGGCGCGGCATGGGCCGGGCCAGCTCCTGGGCGAAGCCGTCGGGGTCGTCGGCGAGCCTCAGCAGCTGCGTGGCGGAGAGCGAGGCGGGCACGAGGACCTCGCGCACGGTGGCGCGGGCGCGGCGCAGCTCACCGGCGAGCGCGTCGAGGTCCCGGTCCCAGGAGGCGAGGGCGCGCGTCTCCTCCGGGGTGAGCCGTGAGGGGGTCCGGGCGGCAGGGACGTGGGGGGCAGGGATCCGAGGGGCCGATGACGTGGGGGCGGGGTCCGCGGGAGGTTCGCTCGACAGGGAGTCCCAGTCCGCGGCCTCGTCCGGGTACGGCTCGTCGTCCGGGTACGGCTCGTCATCGGCATGCCACTGGTCGTCCGGTGCCGCGGGGTACGCCCCCGGTGCCGAACCCGCCGCCGACTCCCCCGCCAGCGTCTCCAGGTGGGCCAGCACCGTCTCGGCGGCCGCCCGGCGGCGGGCCAGCGCCGTGTCGTCCAGCGGGAGCGGCCAGGCGTGGTCGGCGACCGCGTCCGCGAGGGCCGGGTTCTCCTCGTCCTCGGCCGGCTCGTCCGCCCATGCCTCGATCTCGCCGTGTCCGGCCGCGCAGTGGTCGTACAGCGCCTGCAGGAAGTCCGACGGGCCGCGCGGCTTCTTCTGGGACGGCCCCCACCAGTGGCCGGAGCCGAGCAGCAGGCTGCGCGGCCGGGTGAAGGTGACGTAGCCGAGGCGGAGTTCCTCGGTGTGCTGGTGCTCCTTCATCTCCTCCTTGAAGCCCCCCAGCCCCTTGGCGTCCCAGGAGTGGATGACGGGCAGGGTGGGTGCGTCGCCGCGCAGGGCGTGCGGAAGGACCTTGGACTGGGAGGTCCAGGCGTCGCGGGACCGGGGGCTGGGGAACTGTCCGGTGACCAGGCCGGGCACGGCGACGACGTCCCACTCCAGGCCCTTGGACTTGTGGGCGGTGAGGACCTTGACGGTGTTCTCACCGCCGGGCAGTGCGTTGTCCAGACCCTTCTCGTACTGGACGGCGGTGCGCAGGAAGCCGAGGAAGGCCAGCAGCGTGGCGTCGCCGTCGGCTGCGGCGAAGCGGGCCGCGACGTCCAGGAAGTTGGCGAGGGTCTCGCGGCGGCGGGCGGCCAGCGCGTGCGGCGACGCGGAGAGCTCCACCTCGAGACCGGTGGTGGCGAGGACCCGGTGCAGGACGTCCATGAGCGGGTCGGCCAGCGAGCGGCGCAGCTCGCGCAGTTCGGTGGCGAGGCGGGCGAAGCGGACGCGTGCCTCGGCGGAGAACGGCAGCCCGTCGTCCTCCGTACCACTCGATTCGAGGAAGGTGTCGAGGGCGTCGGCGAGCGAGATCACCTCGGCCGGGTCGATGCCTTCGACCGCTTCGGCGAGCCGGCGGTCGGGGTCGAAGTCGTCGTCGTCCGCATGAGCCGCGCGGTGGACGAGGAGTCGGGCGCGGCGGCCGAGGAGCGCCAGGTCGCGGGGTCCGATCCGCCAGCGGGGCCCGGTGAGCAGCCGGACCAGGGAGGCGTTGGCGCCGGGGTCCTGGAGGACTTCGCAGACTGCGACGAGATCGGCGACCTCGGGCAGGTGCAGCAGCCCCGAGAGGCCGACGACCTCGACGGGGATGTCGCGGGCGACGAGCGCGGCCTGGATCTCGGGGAAGTCGCCCGCCGTGCGGCACAGCACGGCGATCTCGCCGGGTTCCTTCCCGGTCCGTACGAGATGGGCGATCGAGTCGGCGAGCCAGTCGATCTCTTCGGTGTGGGTGCGCAGCAGGGCGCAGCGGACGATCCCGTCGCGTTCTGCGCCCGGGGCGGGGCGCAGCGCTTCGACGCCCTCGTGCATGGCGCGCAGCGGCTCGGCGAGCCCGTTGGCGAGGTGCAGCAGGCGGCCGCCGCTGCGTCGGTTCTCGCTGAGGGAGTACCGGGTGGCGGGGGCGCCGTCGGCGTGCGGGAAGTGGTGCGGGAAGTCGTCGAGGTTGGCGACGGAGGCGCCGCGCCAGCCGTAGATCGCCTGGCAGGGGTCGCCGACGGCGGTGACGGCGTGCCCGGACGCGGTGCCGTCGGGGCCGCTGCCGAAGAGGGCGGAGAGGAGCAGCCGCTGGGCGACGGAGGTGTCCTGGTACTCGTCGAGCAGGACGACCCGGTACTCGTCGCGCAGGATCGCGCCGACCTCGGGGCGGGTGAGGGCCAGCTCGGCGGAGAGCGCGATCTGGTCGCCGAAGTCGAGAAGGTCGCGGCTGCGCTTGGCATCCCGGTAGCGCCGGGTCAGCGAGAGCAGCTCGCGGCGGGCTTCGGCGGCTTCGGGGATCTTGCGCAGTTCGGCGTTGGTGAGCCGGGCCGTTTCCAGCGTACGGAGGAGGTCGCTGTCGTACGCCGCGAGCTGCTCGGGGCGTACGAGATGCTCGGCCAGCTCGGCGTCGAGTGCCAGCAGATCGCTGACCAGGGTGGGGAACGACCTGGTCAGTGCCGGGTACGGACCCGGGGCCTCGCGCAGCACGCGGGCGGCGAGCTGGTAGCGGGTGGCGTCGGCGAGGAGGCGGGTGGTGGGTTCGAGTCCTATGCGCAGCCCGTGTTCGGTGAGGAGCCGTCCGGCGAAGGCGTGGTACGTGGAGATGCTGGGCTCGCCCGGCGGGTTGTCCGGGTCGATGGCGTCCGGGTCGGTGACCCCGGCGGCGACGAGTGCCTTGCGGACGCGCTCGGCGAGCTCGCCCGCCGCCTTGTTCGTGAAGGTGAGTCCGAGTACCTGCTCCGGGGCGACCTGCCCGGTCCCGACCAGCCACACCACACGCGCCGCCATCACCGTGGTCTTCCCCGACCCGGCTCCGGCCACGATCACCTGCGGGGCCGTCGGCGCGGTGATGCAGGCCGTCTGCTCCGGGGTGAAGGGGATCCCGAGGAGCTCTTTGAGCTGCTCGGGATCGGTGATACGTGAGGACACCCCACAGAGGCTAACCGGGCGCACCGACAACGTGGGGGGCCGCGAGGAGGCCGGTACGTGCCTTGCCGGGAGGCCACCTGTGGCCGGGGGCGGGCACTGTCCACCTCAACGGCCTTGCGAGGACGGCCACCTGGGACGTCTGCCGAGCGGGGCGCCCGGACGGTTGGGCACGAGACCGGCCGGCTGAGACCGTCCGGGCCCCTGGGGCAGATGTGGCCTCCGCCACGGGCCGCTCCGGGACCATGCCCGACCGGTGGCGCGGCCGCGCATGGATCGCACGGTGAGTGGGGTGATCGCAGCGGATGATCCGGACCGCGGGATCCTGCGGAACTGCCGCCTCAGGGTTGTCGTCGGCTGCACGGCCACGACTGCTGCGGTTCGACTCGACCGGCCGGAGCCGCAACCCGGTCACTCCAGGATGTGGCGGCCCTCGGGCTGGGCGCTGCACGAGGCCCGGAACGTGCAGTGGGTGCAGTGCTGCCCGGTCGTGGGTGTGAAGCGTTCGTCCAGGACCCGGCCCGCGGCCGTGGCCAGCAGGTCGGAGACCCACTCGGTGGTGGGCGGTTCCTGGGCCTGCACCTTGGGAAGGGCGTCACCGCCCTCCTTCTTCGGGGCCGGCTGCCGCAGGTGGACGAGTTCGGCGCCGCCGGGGGCGGGTCGGTGGCCGTCGAAGATCTCGTCGACGGCCCCCTCCCGGACGGCCAGCTGGTACACGGCGAGCTGGGGGTGGCGGGCGACCTCGTCCTTCGTCGGGGACTGCTTGCCGGTCTTGAAGTCGACGACGTACGCACGGCCGTCGGCGTCCCGTTCGACGCGGTCCATGGAGCCGCGGATCCGTACCTCGTACTCCCCCGCTTCGAGCGTCACGTCGAAGTCGTGCTCGCTCGCGGCGGAGGTGCGGCCGGTGCGGTCCATGACATGCCAGCGCAGAAAGCGTTCGAGAGCGGCCCTCGCCTGCTCCTTCTCCTGCTGCGACTTCCAGGGGGCGTCGAAGACCAGCCCGTCCCAGACCGAGTCGAGGCGCTCCATCAGGACCGCCAGGTCGGCGGGGGTACGGCCGGAGGCGACCTCGTCGGCGAGTACGTGCACGACGTTGCCGAAGCCCTGCGCGGCCGTCGCCGGGGCGTCCGCCTTCACCTCGCGGCCGAGGAACCACTGCAGGGCGCAGGTGTTGGCCAGCTGGTCGAGTGCGCTGCCGGAGAGCGCCACGGGGTGGTCCCGGTCGCGGAGCGGGACGGCCGAGCGGGTCGGCTCGTACAGCCCCCACCAACGGTACGGATGGGCCGACGGCACGAGCGGCTGCCCCTCGTCGTCCGTGAGCGCGGCCAGCCGGGCCAGCCGGTGGGCGGCCTCGTCGCGCAGGGCGTCGGAGGCGTCGGGGTCGACGGTGGTGGCGCGCAGCTCGGCGACGAGCGCGGCGACGGCGAGCGGGCGGCGCGGGCGTCCGGTGACGTCGCGCGGTTCGAAGCCCAGCTCGGTGAGGAAGCGGGACGGCTGGTCGCCGTCGTCGGCGGGGGCCTTCACCGCGGTGACGATCAGCCGTTCCCGTGCACGGGTCGCCGCCACATAGAAGAGGCGTCGCTCCTCGGCGAGGAGGGCGCCGGGGGTGAGCGGTTCGGCAAGGCCGTCGCGGCCGATCCGGTCCGCCTCGAGCAGCGAGCCGCGGCGGCGCAGGTCCGGCCAGAGCCCCTCCTGCACCCCGGCGACCACGACCAGCCGCCACTCCAGCCCCTTCGAGCGGTGCGCGGTCATCAGCCGTACGGCGTCGGGGCGTCCGACCCGCTTGGAGAGGGTGTCGGCGGCGATGTCCTGGGCGTCGATCTCTTCGAGGAAGTTGAGCGCGCCGCGGCCGCCGGTGCGTTCCTCGGCGCGGGCCGCGGTGTCGAAGAGTGCGCAGACGGCGTCGAGATCGCGGTCGGCGTTGCGGCCGCCCGGGCCGCCGCGCAGCGCGGCGCGTTCGAGCCGCCCCGGCCAGGGGGTGCCCGCCCACAGCTCCCACAGGGCCTCTTCGGCGGTGCCGCCGCCTTCGAGGAGTTCGCGTGCCTTGCGCAGCAGCGCGCCGAGGCGCTGGGCACCGCGGGCGTACGCGGGGTCGTGTGCGACGAGGCGTTCGGGTTCGGCGAGCGCGCGGGCCAGCAGCTCGCCGGAGGGCGGCGGTACCCGGTTCCCGGCGGCCCGCTCCTCGTCGCGCAGCGCCCGGCCGAGCCGGCGCAGATCGGCGGCGTCCATGGAGCCGAGGGGGGAGGTGAGGAGGGTGAGGGCGGTCTCGGTGTCGAGCCAGGGGGCGGCGGGCCCCTCGGACGCGGGGGCGGCGCCGTCGTCCGCGCCCGTCGGCCCCGCAGCCGTCGTGCGGTGCAGCACGGCCGTGGCGACCGTGCGGAGGGCGGTGAGGAGCGGGGCCACAGCGGGTTCGTGGCGCAGCGGGAGGTCGTCGCCGTCGACCTCCAGAGGCACACCCGCCGACGTCAGGGCGCGGCGCACCGCGGGGATCGTGCGGCCCCCGGCACGTACCAGCACCGCCATCTCGTTCCACGGCACACCGTCCTCCAGGTGGGCACGGCGCAGCAGGTCGGCGATGTTGTCCAGCTCGGTGGAGGCGGTCGGGTAGGTGTACGTCTCGACGCGCCCGCCCTCGCGTACCGCGGCGAGCTCCCGGTGGGCGCGGACCTTCGCCGACGGCAGCCGGGTCAGCGGCATCCGGCGGGTGAGCAGCCGGGTGGCGGCCAGCAGCTGCGCGCCGGAGCGGCGCGACGTGGTGAGGACGCCGACCGGGGCCGGGCCGCCGTCCGCCCGCCGGAACGTCTCGGGGAAGTCGAGGATGCCGTTCACGTCGGCGCCCCGGAACGTGTAGATCGACTGGTCCGGGTCGCCGAAGGCGATCAGGTCACGGCCGCCGCCGGCCCCCGGCACGCTCCCACGGTTGCCCGCCAGCGCGTGCAGCAGCCGCACCTGCGCCGGGTCCGTGTCCTGGTACTCGTCGACGAACACCGCGTCGTACGCTCCGGCCAGCACCGCCGACACCTCGGGGCGCTCGGCCAGGAGCACCGCCCGGAGGACCAGCTCCGCGTAGTCCAGCACCCCCTGCGCGTCGAGCACGTCCAGGTACTCGGCGAGGAACGCTGCGGCCGCGCCCCAGTCCGGGCGGCCGGTGCGGCGCGCGAAGTCGGCGAGGGCATCCGGGCCGAGGCCCAGCTCGCGGCTGCGGGCGAGCACCGCGCGTACCTCGTCGGCGAAGCCACGCGTGGTCAGGCAGGCCCGCAGCTCGTCGGGCCAGCGAATGTGCGCGATGCCCTCCTGTTCCAGTTCGAGCTGGCCGGCCAGGAGATCGCGGACGGTGACGTCCTGCTCGGGTCCGGAGAGCAGCCGCAGCGGGTCGGCGAAGAGGTCGGCGTCCTGATGGGCGCGGACCAGTGCGTAGCAGAAGGAGTGGAACGTGGTGGCCTGCGGGCCGCGGGCGGCACCGAGCCGGGCGGCCATCCGGTCGCGCAGCTCCACCGCCGCCTTGCGGCTGAATGTGAGGACCAGGATGCGGGCCGGGTCGCCACCCCTGGCGACGCGGGCGGCGACCGCTTCGACGAGCGTGGTCGTCTTGCCGGTGCCCGGTCCGGCGAGAACCAGCAGCGGGCCGCCGGGGTGATCAACCACCATCTGTTGCGCTGCGTCCAGAACAGGGGGGTCCACGGAACCCGGCGGGGTACGCACCAGTCGGTACGCGCCCGTGGTCCTCCCCCTACGCCCCTGCGGGCGTGGGGGGACCCCCTGCCGTGCCTGACGGTGCGGACTGTGCCGGGTGAAGGAGGAGCTCACGTGGATCGCCGGTCCTGGGGGGTGTGCTGATGGTGAGGGGGCGGGGGTGCCTGCCGCGAACTGTCGACGCTACGCCAGCGGGGGCGTGGGATGCGGCGGGTCCACTGCGTCGAACGTCACGTTCCGCGTCGCACGGCAGGTCACGCAGGTTTTCTCGTCCATCGAGCGGGCCCGGCTCTGCCCGTCATGGGGCCGAATGGCGGAAGCTGTCAGGTGTGAGCTCCCCCGACCCCGTCCTGGTCCCCGTCCCGGTCGGTGCCCCCGTCCGCACCGGTCACGCCGTCCCACCGCGCGCGCTTCATGTCGAGCCGCGGCAGATGGCCCTCCGCGCTGCGCGGGGCCTCGCGCAGCGGGGTGCTCTCCTCGCGGTAGCGGTCCAGCGCCCGCAGCTCGTGACCGGGCAGCAGCGTCCCGTCGGCCCGCACCACCCGCCACCACGGCGCCGCGGCGCCGTACAGCGCCATGACCCGGCCGACCTGGCGCGGGCCGCCCTCCCCCAGCCACTCCGCGACATCGCCGTACGTCATGACGCGGCCGGGCGGAATCAGGTCGGCGACATCGAGGACGCGCTCCGCGTACTCCGGCAGTGCGTCGTACTCCGGCGACGCGTCGGGCGCCCGGTCGCCCCTCGCCCCGTCGCCGCTCGTCCGGTGTTGGCTCATCCGGCCCATGGTGCCGTACGCCACCGACAGTCCGGCCCGGTCCCCGGCCGATGGACGCGTAGGCGTGCATTCACTGAGTGTGCACGCACGCGCAAAGGGGCGTATCTTGCGCATCGCGCGACCGTGCAGTGCACCCTGACACCCCACTCTGCCTCCGGGCCGTGCCACCATCATGCGGGCGGTGACCGGTGATACGAGACCACGAAGACCAATCAGAGGCGACGAAGGAGCAGGGCGTGCAGCCACCGAAGGCGGCCGACGCCTCTGACGCCGAGCGGCGCCCGGAAGAGCAGCGGGAGCAGCAGGGGCCGACGCAGAAGCGCGAGGAGCGGGTGTCCGCCCCGCGCCATCTGGTCGGATCCACCCTCTCGACCGTCGCGGAGGCCGAACAGGCCGACCGGGTCTCCGGTGACGAGCCACTGCTCCCCGCCCGGGTGCACCGCCCCTCCGACCTCATGCGGCTTCTCGTCGGTCTGCTGGCGATCGTCGTCCTGCTCTCCATCGCCGCATTCGCCCACGGCACGACCACCGGTCTCGAGAACGACATCAACAAGGGGACGGACCAGGCACCCGACGTTCTGATCAAGCTCGCCGGCCTGGTCTCCAGCATCGCGGTGCTGCTGGTCCCCGTCGCCTTCGCCATCGAGCGGCTGATCAAACGCGACGGGCTGCGGATCGCGGACGGTGTCCTCGCCGCCGTCCTCGCCCACGGGGTGACGCTCGCCACCGACCTCTGGGTGGCCAAGTCCGCCCCCGGCACCATTCAGGACGCCCTCACCCAGCCTCAGCCCGGTGCCGCGCTCACCGATCCCGTACACGGCTATCTCGCACCCGTGATCGCCTACATGACGGCGGTCGGGATGGCGAGACGGCCGCGCTGGCGGGTCGTGCTGTGGGTGGTGCTGCTGCTCGACGCCTTCGCCATGCTGGTGGGCGGCTACACGACCCCGTTCTCGATCGTCCTCACCGTGCTGATCGGCTGGACCGTCGCGTACGGCACGCTGTACACGGTCGGCTCGCCGAACGTCCGGCCGACCGGTCAGCATCTGATGGCCGGTCTGCGTCACGTGGGCTTCCGCCCGGTCACCGCGATGCGCTCCGAGGACACCCCCGACTCCGGCGACCCGAGCGACCGGGGCCGCCGTTATCTGGTCTCCCTGGAGGACGGTCCACCGCTGGATGTGACGGTCGTCGACCGGGAACAGCAGGCACAGGGCTTCTTCTACCGGGTGTGGCGCAGACTCACCCTGCGCGGCATCACCCAGCGCCGGTCCATCCAGTCGCTGCGCCAGGCCCTGGAGCAGGAGGCGCTCCTCGCGTACGCGGCGATCGCCGCCGGAGCCAACGCCCCCAAGCTGATCGCCACCTCGGAGCTCGGTCCCGACGCCGTGATGCTGGTGTACGAGCACATCGGCGGGCGCTCCCTCGATGCGCTGGAGGACGTGGAGATCACCGACGACCTGGTGCGCGGTGCCTGGCGGCAGGTGAAGGCGCTCCAGTCCCGGCGGATCGCGCACCGCAGGCTCACCGGCGACGCGATCCTGGTGGATCGTTCGGGCACGGTGTTCGTGACCGATCTGCGCGGCGGTGAGATCGCGGCCGGTGATCTGTTGCTGCGGATGGACATCGCACAGCTGCTCACCACCACCGGTCTGCGGGTGGGGGCCGAGCGGGCCGTAGCGACGGCGCTCGAAGTCCTCGGCCCCGATGCCGTGGCGGACTGCCTGCCGCTGCTCCAGCCGATCGCCCTCAGCCGCTCCACCCGGGCGGCGCTGCGGAGGCTGGCCCGCGAGCGGTCGCAGCGCGAGCGCGAAGCGGTGATCGCGGCGTCGGACGCGGCGAGGCTCGCCAAGGCCCAGGAGGCACAGGCACCGGTCCCTGCCGACCGCAAGGCGCTCCGCAACGAGAAGCAGGCGGAGAAGCGCGCGGAGAAGCGGGCGATAGACGATGCCCTGGACGAGGCCCGGGAGGAGGATCTGCTGACCCAGATCCGCCGCCAGGTGCTGCTGATCCGGCCGCAGGCACCCGTGGAGCCGGTCCGGCTGGAGCGGATCAAGCCGCGCACGCTGCTCAGCTTCATCGCCGGCGCGATCGCCGCGTACTTCCTGATCTCCCAGGTCACGGAGGCCGACTTCGGGGCGGTCGTCGAGCAGGCGGAGTGGGGCTGGGTGGCGGCGGCGCTCGGGTTCTCGGCGCTCAGCTACGTCGCGGCGGCGATGAGCCTGCTGGGGTTCGTGCCGGAGCGGGTGCCGTTCGTCAAGACCGTGCTGGCCCAGGTGGCCGGCTCGTTCGTGAAGATCGTCGCGCCGCCCGCGGTCGGCGGCGTGGCGCTGAACACGCGGTTCCTGCAGCGTTCCGGGGTACGCCCGGGGCTCGCCGTCGCGAGTGTCGGCGCCGCGCAGCTGTTCGGGCTCGGCTGCCACATCCTGCTGCTGGCCGCGTTCGGATATCTGACCGGGACCGAGAAGACTCCGTCGTCGCTCACCCCGTCCCGGACGGTGATCGCCGGACTGCTGACGGTCGCGGTGCTGGTCCTGGTGGTGACCGCGATCCCGTTCCTGCGGAAGTTCGTGGTGACGCGCTTGCGGTCGCTGTTCGCCGGGGTCGTACCGCGCATGCTCGACGTCGTACAGCGCCCGCAGAAGCTGTTCACCGGAATCGGCGGCATGCTGCTGCTGACCATCCTGTTCGTGTTGTGCCTGGACGCGTCGATCCGGGCGTTCAGCGGTCCCGATGTGCCGCATCTCAGCTACGCGAGCATCGCGGTGGTCTTCCTCGCCGGCAACGCACTGGGGTCGGCGGCGCCGACGCCGGGCGGTATGGGTGCGGTCGAGGGCGCACTGACGCTGGGACTCATCGCGGTCGGTCTGCCGAAGGAGGTCGCGGCGCCCGCCGTGCTGCTGTACCGGCTGATGACCCTGTGGCTGCCGGTTCTGCCCGGCTGGCTCTGCTTCAACCACCTCACCCGCAAGGGCGCCCTCTGACACGCCGCCGCCCTGTGGAGACCGCCCGTCGGGGAGGCCCTCCACGGCCCCTGCCCCAGGTCAACCCCACCGGGGCCACCCACTTGGACCGGTGTCCCGCGCGCCGCCCCGCGCGCCGTCGCACGATGGGGCGATGAGGACCTCCCCTGCCCTGCGCGCCGCGGCCCTCGCGGCCACCGCCACCGTTCTGCTGCCCCTCACCGCCTGTTCGGACAACAGCGGCAACGAGGCCACCGGTACGGACCGTACGAAGAACTCTCCGCACGCGGCGAACGCCGCCGACCCATCCGGATCGGCCGACCTGGCCTCCCAGAAACTGACATGGAAACCCTGCCCCGCCCCGTCCACGGCACAGGGCGGCGGAACCGCCCCGTCCCCGCTCCCCGGCGGCACCACGTGGGAGTGCTCCTCCATGAAGGTCCCGCTCGATTACGCGAAGCCGGACGGCAACACGATCTCGCTGGCGCTGATCCGCGCCAAGGCCGTCAACCAGAACAAGCGAATCGGCTCGCTCATCTTCAACTTCGGCGGCCCCGGCGCCTCCGGCGTCGCCACCCTGCCGGCCTTCGGCCCCACCTACGCCAGCCTCCGTACCCGTTACGACCTGGTGAGCTTCGATCCCCGCGGGGTCGGCCGCAGCTACGGGGTGAAGTGCGAGAACGACAAACAGCTCGACGCGCGCTTCCAGAGCGACGCCACCCCGGACGACGCCGCCGAGGAGAAGGCCCTCCTCAACCAGCAGAGGATGTTCGCCGCGGCCTGCGAGAAGAACTCCGGCTCCGAACTCCCCTACGTCGGCACTGCCAACGCCGCCCGCGACATGGATCTGATGCGCCAGGTGCTCGGCGACGACAAGCTGCACTACTTCGGCATCTCGTACGGCACCGAACTGGGCGGCGTCTACGCGCACTTGTTCCCGGAGAAGGTCGGCAGGGCGGTGCTCGACGGGGTCGTCGACCCGACCGAGGACTACAAGCAGTCCTCCCTCGGCCAGGCGAAGGGCTTCCAGCTGGCGCTGGACAACTTCACCCAGAACTGCGCGGATCGCGGCGCCGCCTGCAAGCTTCCCGGTACGACCGGGAAGGAGGTCGAGCAGGGGATCGCCGAACTTCTCGACCGGCTGGACAAGCAGCCGATCGCGGGGCTCGGATCCCGGCAGCTGACGCAGTCCCAGGCCACCACCGGAATCGCGGCCTCGCTCTACTCCAAGGAGACCTGGTCGCTGCTGGAACAGGGCATCGACGAGGCGGACGGCGGGAACGGCGCGCTGCTCCTGGCTCTCGCCGACTCGCTGAACGGCCGTTCCCGGAACGGCCGGTACGACAACTCGACGGCCGCCAACGCGGCCATCAACTGCGCCGACTCGAAGCAGCGGTTCACCGTCGACGGGACGAGGGCGCTGATCCCGGAGTTCCAGAAGGCGTCGCCGGTCTTCGGCGACTACATGGGCTGGGGTCTGATGCAGTGCACCGACTGGCCGGTCGCGGGTGCGTGGGCGACCCCGGACGTCAGCGCTCCCGGCGCGGCGCCCATCCTGGTCATCGGCAACACCGGCGACCCGGCGACCCCGTACAAGGGTGCAAAGGCGATGGCGGATGAGCTGGGCCAGGGCGTCGGGGTGCAGCTGACCTACGAGGGCCAGGGACACGGCGCGTACAACAGCGGCAACGCCTGTGTGAAGAAGACGGTGATCAGCTACCTGCTGGACGGCACGGTCCCGGCGGCCGGTACCGTCTGCCGCTGAAGCTGTCGGCGGCGCCCAGTGCCCCTTCCGGATCACGCCGGGCTCTCGGGCCCTGGCCTGCCGCCGCACGCCGTACGCACAGGCACCAAGGGGAGGGACGTACACGTGGTCCACCATGCACGCGCCGGAGCTCTGGCCGCTGCCGCACTGCTGTTCACGGGGGTACTCGCGGGCTGCGGCGGGGGTACGGACCCGGCGTCGGACGACAAGGCGAGCACCGGCGCCGCACCCTCGTCCACCGGATCGTCCAAGGCGTCGGACGGGAAGCAGGCCCTGCCCGCCCTGCCCGCGTCCCTCACCTCCCAGCGCCCGGACTGGAACCGGTGCAAGGCCCCCGAGGGCGGCACCGCACCCGGCGTCGACTGGCGGTGCGCGACGGTCAAGGTGCCGCTGAACTACGCGAAGCCGGACGGCGGGACGATCGGGATTGCGCTGATCCGCAAGGAGGCCCGGGACAAGAGCCGCCGGCTCGGCTCGATGCTGTTCAACTTCGGCGGCCCCGGCGGTTCCGGCGTCTCGATACTGCCGCGCGCCGCCGGCTCGTACGGGAAGCTCAACGCCCGCTACGACCTGGTGAGTTTCGACCCGCGCGGGGTCGCGGCCAGCGCCGGCGTGAACTGCCGCACCGACCGGGAGCAGGAGGACGCCAACCGGAAGGTCGACATGACTCCGGACACGGCGGCCGAGGAGGCGGCCTTCATGAAGGACGGCGCGGACTTCGGCGCCGGCTGCGCGCGCCGTTCGGGCAAGGTCCTGCCGTATGTCGGTACGACGAACGCCGCCCGGGATCTGGACCTGATCCGCCAGGTTCTCGGCGACAGGAAGATGACGTACTTCGGCATCTCGTACGGTACGGAGCTCGGCGGGACGTACGCGCACCTCTTCCCGCAGAACGTGGGACGCACGGTCCTCGACGCGGTCGTCGACCCGACCGCCGACACGATCGGGCACGCCCGCAACCAGACGACCGGCTTCCAGCGGGCCCTGGAGAACTACTTCAAGGACCGCGGCCAGGACCCGAAGGCCGGCACCCGGCGCATCGCCCGGATGCTGGAGCGGATCGACAGGAAGCCGCTGCCGACCGGTTCGGGCCGCGAGCTCAACGAGGCGATGGCGGTCACCGGCATCGTGCTGCCGCTCTACTCCAGGAGCAGCTGGCCCGTCCTGACGAACGCGCTGGACGAGGCGGAGAAGCAGGGCACCGGCAATCTGCTGCTGCAGCTGGCCGACC
This sequence comes from Streptomyces sp. NPDC057486, assembly GCF_042802415.1. Classification (NCBI taxonomy): domain Bacteria; kingdom Bacillati; phylum Actinomycetota; class Actinomycetes; order Kitasatosporales; family Streptomycetaceae; genus Streptomyces; species Streptomyces sp. NPDC057486. Next base: position 46,089 of record NZ_JBHVEE010000077.1, read on the forward strand.
AGTACAACGGTCGGGACGAGAAGGGACACTACGACACCCAGAACCACTCGCAGCGCGCCATTTCCTGCGCGGACAGCAGCCTCCGGCCGACGGTCGCGGAAGCCAGGGCCCTGCTGCCCGAGTTCCGGAAGCTGTCCCCGGTCTTCGGCCCGTTCCTGGCGTGGGACACGGCCGGCTGGTGTTCCGACTGGCCGGTCAAGGGTGAGCTGGAAACCCCCGAGGCGAGCGCTCCGGGCGCCGGTCCGATCCTCGTCATCGGCACGACCGGCGACCCTGCGACACCCTACGAGGGGGCGCAGAGGATGGCGGACGAGTTGGGCAGGGGCGTCGGCATCATGCTCACCAACAAGGGCGAGGGCCACGGCTCGTACGGTGTGAGCAGTTGTGTGACGTCGACGGTGGACGCGTACTTCCTGGACGGGAAGATCCCCGCGGACGGCAGGACCTGTTCGTGACGGGGTGAACGGAGAAGGGGCCGGCCCGCATGATGCGGACCGGCCCCTTCGAAGGTTTTCGCCTCTAGGGCGTGTGTCGGAAGTCCCGCCGTCCGCCCGAAGGGTGGGCCCGGCGGCGTCCGGTGCGTGCGATCGCAAGGCGGAGGGTCGTCCTCGT
>NZ_JBHVEE010000078.1:0-46525 GCF_042802415.1 Streptomyces sp. NPDC057486
CCACCGTGGAGACCGGGACGGCCACCGCGACGGCTGGAGCGGCCGAATCGGAAACGACCACCGGTGGAGCGACCGAAACGGCCACCGCGGCGATTGGCGCTGGGACGGTCACCGCCGCTGGGAGCGCGAAGGCCGGTACTGGTACAGCCACGACCACGGCCACCGCTACCGCTTCGACAACCACCGCTTCTACCAGTGGGAGCGCGGCACATGGGTCGTCGTGATCGGTAACGCGCACGGCTTCGACTACAGCATCTTCCGCTGACCCCACGGACCACGGCAAGCGCCGGGCCCGGGCACCGATCCATGTTCCCGTGCCCGGCGCCCCCGGCCCCAACACGTCGAACCATGACCAGTTGCGTAGAACACATGCTCCACATGGAGCTCGCGTCCCCTCTGGGTGAGCGGATCCTCGTGCCGACCCACCTGCTCTACAGTTCGCAGGACCCGCTCGCCGTACAGCTCCTCTTCCAGGACAGTCTCCAGGGCCCGATCCCGTGGGTCTTCGCACGCGACCTTCTCGCCGCAGGGACTCAGGCCCTCAGCGGGGAGGGCGACGTGCGGGTCTGGCCCACAGAAACCGGCCCCGAGGCTCTCCTGCACCTCCTCCTGTCCTCCCCCCACGGGTCCGCCCACCTCACAGCCCCACTCGCTGCGGTCGAGCGGTGGCTGCGCCGCACATACCAGCTCGTGCCCGTCGGCCGGGAAGCCGAGGCACTGGACCTCGAATCCCACCTCGCCCAATTCCTGGACGGAGCGCCCTGAACCGCCACGGGATACCTGGAGGCCCGGTTTCGACACGCGCCTGACCGCCCTGCCCGCCCGACGCCGACCGCGACGGGCCGGCACGACGGCAGCGAAGACGGCGCAGCCATGGGGCGCCACGGCTGACCGTGGCCGACGTCACGAGGTCAAAACGGACAAACGATGCCATCATCGATGTCGTGCAAGATTCAACCATTCAGCTGGAGCGCACTCCGGTGGCGATGACAGAGTCGATACGTCGCCTCACCGGCCGACTCCGCACCAAACGGGCCGACCACGTGGTGCACGGGGCCAAAACCCTCATCGCAGCACTACTCACCTGGGGCATCGTGGCCCCTTGGTCCCCCGAGGGCCGGCCCTACATGGCGGTCGCCACAGCCCTGCTCATGGTCAACGCGTCCACGGTCTACCAGTCCGTGACCAAGGCGACACAAAGTGTGGTAGCGAGGGTTGTCGGGCTGATCCTCGCCCTCGCGACGGCCCGGCTGCTGGGACCGACCGCGGGCGCCGTAGCGGTCATCGCGGTCATCGCGGTCCTGGCAGGCCCCCGCCGCACTGCTGACGACCGTCTCCAGATCGCCTCCACCGCAGTCATCGCGCTGGCCGCCACGGCAACCGATCCCATGGGCAGTCTCGTATCCCCCGCGCTCCAAACGCTCACCGGCGCGGCCGTGGGCATCGCGGTGAACGCTCTCATCCTGCCTCCGCTCTACCTGAACGAGTCCGATTCCGCCGTACGCGACCTCGCCCGTTCCATGGGAACGCTGCTGCACGACATGGGGAACGGCCTCTCCCGGCGGCAGCTCACCTCGAAGGCCCACAACTGGCTGCACCAGGCGCGCAACCTGGACAAACGCCTCACTCGCGCAGAGGAACAGGTGCGGCAGGCCGACGAGAGCCTGCGGTGGAACACGCGCTGCGTCGCGCACACGCGACGCAAGGAGACGACCTTCAACGACACATTCATGGCCTTGCGCGGCGTGTCGATCCAGGTACGCGGAATCGCACGGACCCTGGCCGACAACGCACACGACAACCACGTCGATCACCACCTGGGGCATGAGTTCCTCGACCGGTACGCCGAAACCCTCCAGCTGGCGGGAGCGGCCGTCCAGGCATTCGTCGAATCGGGCCCGGCGAAGGGCTCACCGGACACATCTCCCCGTGAACGCCTGCGCGGAGCAATCGACGGCGCGCTGGCCTGGCACGACACCATGACCGACATGATCGGCCGGGGCACCCTCACCGAGCCGGGTGCGTGGCACGTCTACGGCTCACTCATGACCGACGTGGAGAGGCTGCTCGCCGACCTGGACCGCGCGGACACTCACTGACCGAGCGCCTTCACGCGACCCACACGGCGTTCGCCCTCGTCCGATCCTTCAGGTCGGCAGGTCGAGCAGCACCAAGGCGACGGCGGGTCGGTCGTCAGCATCGACGCGAAGAAGAAGCTGCTCTGCCGGCTGCCCCAACCCCGGTGCGGCCGACGGCTGATGGGGGCTACCTAAAGTATTCCGAGGCAACGATTTTTCGGGGCATGGCGTACCTCACTCCGCAGGTAGTTCACCATTCAACCACTTACGAGTACTGTCGTCAGTGCCTGATCAAAGGCAAGCCCTCCCGGCCTGTTGTGCAGGTCACGGGGTAAGCAAGGAGGAAACAACATGGCTTTCAGGATTGCGCGACGCGCTGCTGTCGCGGCCGCTTCTGTGACGGTCGCAGCGGCCGGACTCCTCGCGACGGGTGGTCCCGCCTCGGCAGCGGCCCTCCCGACCGATGGCCGGGCAGCCGTCGTATCCCACCCCGTGCGGCTCCTCGACACTCATGACAAGGTTCGGCTCGGCAGCTGGGACGAGGGCCGGGACAGCGACGACGCCGGCCGTCGACGCTGGGTCAATGACCAGATCGAATGGATGCGGGACCACGACCGAGTCAGTCACCGGCTGAGCGACGACGCCGGCCGTCAACGCTGGGTCAATGACCAGATCGAATGGATGCAGGGCCACGACCGAGTCAGTCACCGGCTGAGCGACGACGCCGGCCGTCAACGCTGGGTCAATGACCAGATCGAATGGATCCGGGACCACCATGGAGCTCACCAGTGGGTCTCGGAGCACGAGGGGCGTTCATACCGCTGACGGCCACAGTTGGTTCCTGTGGAACACCACGGATGCAGACTTCGATCACACGTGGCAATAGACGCCGCCGATGGCCGGGATGGCCGACATCTCTTGGACGCCGCAAGCCACGGCCTGGCACGGTGGGTTCTGTGGGATCTGTCCCCGACGGCGAGGATGATCCTGTACACGTGAGGAGCGAGTCTTGTCATCTGCCGAACTGACCGACGTGGAACACCAGCACCTGGAGCGGGCCGTACAGCTGGCGGCCGAGGCACTGCAGGCCGGGGACGAGCCGTTCGGCTCCGTCCTGGTGAGTGCCGATGGACAGGTTCTCGCCGAAGACCGCAACCGTGTGCACAGTCTCGGCGACAGCACCCGGCATCCGGAGTTCGAACTGGCCCGCTGGGCCGCCGTGCACCTCCCGGCGCGCCAGCGGGCCGCGGCCACCGTCTTCACCTCCGGCGAGCACTGCCCCATGTGCTCGGCCGCACACGGCTGGGCCGGCCTCGGCCGCATCGTCTATGCGCACTCCGCGGCCCAGTTGACGCAGTGGCTGACCGAGTTCGGCGTACCGTCATCACCGGTGCGTTCCCTGGCGGTCCAGGACGTAGTGCCCGGGCTCGTGGTCGAGGGCCCTGTTCCGGCTCTGGCCGGCCGTCTGCAGGAGATGCACCGAACCTTCCACCTGCCGACCTGACGCCGAACATTGAGATCCTCCCCGGCGGACAACTGCAGGCCGGGGAGGATCTCAATCCCCCGTCACTTTCGCGCGGCCCTGCAAGAGGGCTGCGGTCACGTAGCAGGGGTGAAGCTCGACGTGAAGGTCCAGGTGCCCGATCCCACCTCGTAGATCTGCACTCCGTCCCGGTGGCCGGCCGGGCGGGCGCCGTCGGGGGCGGTGACCTGGCCCGAGGTGGACGGAACCTCGACGGTGGCCGTGGTGCCGGCCGGGACGCGCGCGGTGAGGGAGAGTCTGTCCTCGTCGCGCTCCCACTGGCTGGCAGCCTCGCCGTACGGCGTGGTGTAGGTGGCGCGTGCCGAGGTCAGGTCACCGACGACGGCCGGGGCGATCCGGAGCGCGCGGTAACCGACCGATCCCGGTGCCTGGTCGAGGCCCGCCAGGCGGGTGGTGAACCAGGAGTCGATGGCGCCGAGCATGAAGTGGTTCTGCGACTGGCCCGAGCCGCCGTCCCAGGACTCGCCGAGCGCGGTGTTGCCCGCCAGGACCTGGTAGCCGTAGCTGGGGCTGGTGGTCTGCGTGGCGATCCGGTGGACGATGTCGTCCCGGCCCGCACCGGACAGAACACGGAACGCGGCCGGCAGGGATATCTCACCGAGCAGCAGATGGTAGTCGGCTGCCTCGACGGACGCCGTGAAGTGGTCCAGGAGACGGTCGCGTTCGCCCTCCGGGTAGGCACCCATGTCCAGGGCGAGGGCCTCCGCGCCCTGGCCGCCGCCGGCGAAGGTGCCGCCCTGCTGGTCGTAGTACTTGTCCGACAGGGCCTTGGCGCTCGCGTCGGCCTTGGCGCGGTAGGCGGCCGCGTCCTCGTCGTCTCCCAACACCTTCGCCATGTCGGCCAGGGTGTCGACGATGTGCCAGTAGCCGTACGTTCCCGACACCGCCTTGGGGAAGGTCTTGTCCGGGGTGAACCAGTCGCCGAGCGAGTAGTCGAGGATGCCGCCGGAGACCTTCTGCTCCAGGAACGTCACGTACTTCTTCATTTGGGGGTAGTACGCGCGCATCGTCTCCTGGTCGCCGTAGGTGGTGTACAGCTGCCAGGGCACGAGAACGAACGCGCCGCCCCAGTTGGCGTCGTTGCGGTATGTGCCCGCGAGTGTGACGTAGTCGGGGACGGTGGAGGGGATCAGGCCCTCACCGGTCTGCGCGTCGGACATGTCCCGCACGATCTTGCGGAGGTAGGCGCGCATGTCGTAGTTGGTGGCGAGGGTGGGGAAGACCAGCTGGTCCTGCTCCAGCCAGCCGAGCTTCTCACGGCTGGGGCAGTCGGTGAGGATGCTCATCATGTTGCCCTCGACGGAGCGCCGGATGAGCGAGTGGATGCCGTTGATCAGGTCGTCGGAGCTGGAGAAGGCGCCGGCGGAGTCGTTGTCGGCCCGCAGCACCTTGCCGTTCACCGAGACGGTGGCATCCTTGGGCAGGCCCTTGATCTCGATGTAACGGAAACCGTGGTAGCTGAATTTGGGGTGCCAGGTCTCGGACCGCTTGTCGTTGCCGGTGGTGTAGCTGTCCCACAGCGGGCCGCCGACGTTGCTGATGGACTGGTAGGCGTGCCCGCCCTTGAGGCTCTCGGCCGGGTAGGCGCGGATGGTGGTGCCTTCGGGGGCGGAGACGGTGATCTCCGGCCAGCCGGCGATATTACGGCCGAGGTCGAAGATCCGGCTGCCTTCGGCGGCCCCGTCGACCTCCTTGCCGCTGAGTGTCTCGACGACCCGGACGGGCTCCGTCTCACGGGCACTCAGGGCGGCCGGGGCGGAGTCGGCGCCGAGGGTGACGGCCCGGTCCCAGTGGGAACGGTCGCCCCGGGGCTCGTCCCAGTCACGGATCTCGCGCCGGGCATCGTAGTCCTCGCCGCCGTACCAGTTGGAGGAGGTGGTGGCGCCGAGGGTGGTGCGCCAGTCGTCGCCGGTGGCGATGCGGCGCACGGTGCCGTCGGCGAGGGTCACCTCCAGCTGGGCGATCAGCTTGGGGTCGCTCCGGTTGCCGTACAGCTTGCGGTACCGGTCGGCGGTGCTGAGCTGGTTGGAGATGCCGTTGCCCAGCTCGACCGCCAGCGTGTTGTCGCCGACGCGCAGCCGGTTCGTCACGTCATAGGTGGCGTACTGGACTCGGTCGGCGAAGTCGGTGTTTGCGGGTTCCAGGACGGCGTCGCCGACCGGTGCGCCGTTGACACTGGCGTCGTACACGCCGAGTCCGGCGATGTAGAGGCGGGCCGAACGGATGTTCCTCGGGAGAGTGAAGTCCTTCGCGAACAACGGCAGTGCGGACGGCAGGTAGGGCTTGGGCGGCTTCTGGCCGGTGACCTGTGCCACCCGGGTGTACGAGCCGCCGGGCTCGTCGGAGGTTGACAGCGTGTAGTCGACGGGGAAGCCGGGCACCTGCCCGTCGCCGGTGAGGACGTCGGCCCTCGGGTACAGCACGACCTGGTCGAAGGTCTTGGTCACCTTCAGATCGAGGGTGACGGTGACGGGTGCGTCGGAGACGTCGGAGCCGGTGTGCGGCAGGCTGGAGTAGCCGGCTGCCTGGTTCCAGGCGCTGTTGGTGACGGCGTCGGTGACGAGTTTCGGCTCCCACACCTTGCGTTCGGTGTCCGACTCGGAGGCGGTGACCGTGGCGCCCTGGGCGAGGTCGGTGCCGGGGTCGTCGCTGTCGCGCACCTCGATCTCGGCGAGCTGGAGCCGGTGGGCGAGGGCGGGGAAGTCGTCTGCGAGGGGCAGACCCAGCTCGGTGACGTCGAGACGGACGTACCGGGCGGTGGTCCGGGGCACCTTGACGGTGACCGGTTCGACGGTGTGCTTGCTCAGCTGCCAGTCGTCATGGGTGATCCAGTCCGCGGACCAGTCGGAGGCGCGGGTCAGGCCGGTCTCGAAGACGACGGGGCTGCTCCAGTTGCCGGGGCGTGAGCCGCCGCGGGACCAGAGCTGGACCCTCCAGTAGACGCGGGTGCGGGAGCCGGGCGCGCGGCCGGCGTAGGTGGTCTGCGGGACGGACGACTCGACCTTGCCGGAGTCCCACAGGTCGGGCCGAGCCGACATCAGCCGGTCGCGGGTGGTGGCGGCCTGGATGCGGTAGGCGGTCTGGGCCGTGTCGCGGCCGCTGGAGATGAGCCGCCAGCTCAGGTCGGGGGTGGTGTCGTCGATGCCGAGGGCGTTGTTGAGGTGCTGGGTGCGCAGCTGCTCGGCGGTGACCGTGCCCTGCAGCGGGGAGGCCGCGGCGGGCGGGGCGAAGGGCGCAGTGGTGACCAGGGCGGTCAGCGCGGAGGCGAGCACGAGGGATCGTCTTGACGTGCGGGGTGTACGGGATGTGCGAGACATGCGGAACTCCACGGGTACGTCGGAAGGATGGGGCGACCGGTACGGTCCGGGCATCAGTCCAGTTCGACCGTGAGCGGCAGGCGCGGAAGCAGCTTCACGGGGCCGAGCAGGCCGGAGGGCAGGGGCTTGTTCCGCTCGTTGGAGAGGGTGTTGGACACCCGTACCGAGAACTGGTTGACGCCCGGCTTGAGGGCCTCGGTGACGTCGACGAGGTAGGGGGACCACAGGGCCGGGGCGAGCTTGTGCCCGTTGACGGTGACCTCGGCGACCTCGCGGACCGTGCCGAGGTCGAGGATGTGGTGCCGCCCGGCCAGGGCGCCGGCGTCGAGGGTGACGTCCTTGGTGTAGGTGCCGCTGCCCGAGTACAAACGGGCGATGTCGCTCCAGTCGGCCAGGGGGCGGGTGACGGGTTCGGCGCCTTCCTGGGCAAGGGTGAGCGTCCAGTCGCCGTCGAGGGCGATGGGGGTGAGCTGCTCGGTGACGCGGGCCGTCCCGGTGCGGATGTGATTGCCGTCGCGGGCGGTGAGGCGGTACGTACCGGGGGCCTCGCCCAGGGCGGTCACCCGCAGCCTGTTGCCGTGCCGGGTGATGCCGGTGACCGGCAGGCCGCCTGTCTCGGTGAGATAGGGGGTGTCCTCGGCCTTCCGGCGCACCACGACCGCGAGGGTCTCGTAGGGGGACAGGGTGAGCCGCACCCGCACGCCCTTGGAGGTGGGCAGGCCGCGCACCAGGGCGGGGCCGGTGGCGCCGGTCGCCGGGTCCCACACCTCGGGCACGCCCTGGGCGGGCAGTAGGGCCTGGGTGGTGACGGCCGTGCCGCTCTCGTTGTTGAACAGGAAGGCGACGTCCTCGCCGCGCCGGGTGCGCAGCACCCGCACGGCCTCGGCCGACGGTTCGAGGACCGCCGCGGCGGCCCCGGCCGCCTGACAGGCGACGCCGAGCCCGGCGCCGTCCGCGACCCGCACGGCCTTGCCCCGGCCGACGGTGCGGCTGCCGGTGCCGGACGGGAAGAGCTCCGCGAGGGAACGCCTGAGCGTGGTGTTGTCCCCGTCGGCGGCGAGGGCGGGCAGGTCGCCCACGGCGATGAGGGTGCCGCCGCCCCGGACGAACGAGGCCAGGGTGTGCACCGCGGCCGTCTCCAGCACCGGGGTCACCGGCAGCACCACCAGGTCGTAGGAGGCCTCGCCGACCCGGAGCGCACCGTCGCGCGGCTCGGCGTGCGCGAGCAGGTCCGGGTCACCGGCCAGGGCGCCCTCGTGGACCAGATCGAAGTCGACCTGGGCGCGCTCCAGGGCGAACGCGGTCTCGCCGAAGGCGGCATCGACCTCGCCCTGGCGGGCGGTGGCGGTGAACTGTTCGGCGGCACGCTGCGGCTGCAGCAGCGCGGTGCGGGCGCCTGAGGTGCCGCGGGCCAGCTCCATGACCCGCCCGATCCAGGCGGTGATCGGAGGCATCGCCCACCACCAGGGGTTGCGGGGGCCGAACGGCGGCGCGAAGAAGACATGGGTCTCGTCGGTCCACAACGCGTGCAGCGCTGTGAAGTTGATGCCGCGGGTCGCGTACGCGCCGAGCAGGGCCCGCATGAAGTCGGGGGCGACCTGCCAGCCCATGTTGCCGAAGGCCTCCATCAGCACGCGCGGGCGCCCCATCTGATGGGCGACGGAAGCGGGGTTGCGCGGGTCCATGGTGGGCGTGTCGAGTTCGTACTCGGCGGTGATCACGTCGCCGCCCGGGACCTGGGCCCACTGGTTGACCTTGTGCAGGTCGCCGGTGGACTGCATGCGCTTGGAGGGGGCCGTCTCGTCGTAGAGGGGGTTGGTGATGAGGCTGACGCCGCGGTCGCCGTACCAGGCGGCCTGCTTGGCGAAGTACTGGGCGAACCGGTTGGAGACGGCCTCCCAGTAGCGGCCGTGCAGGATCCGTCCCTGTTCGCCGAGGTCGTCGAAGACGCTGGCGTAGGCGGCGCCGGGCTCGGCGCCGACGGCCTTCAGTTCCGCGGCGAGCGTGGGTGACCAGGGCCGGCGCTTGAAGGGGTGCGGGGCGGCGGAGGCGATGAACGGCTCGTCGTCCCAGAAGCCCTTGATCACGGATCCGAAGAAGCGGCGGAAGCGGCGGTAGTACTCCCCGGGCACGATGTCGAGGAAGAGTTCGACGGGCTCGTCGTCGAGGAGGTCGGCGTACCCGCGCGTGTAGCCCCTGGAGTCGTCGGTGAGCGTCGCCCCGCCGAACAGGTCGATCTGCCAGCGCCCCGCGGGCACCTGCCAGGTGCCGTCGAGGTGTCCGGTGAGTTCGACCAGGTCGCCCGCGTCGGTGGAGCCCACGGGGCGGGCGGTGGCGGCGACCGGACGGGCGGCGTCCTTGGGCAGGTCCCGGACGTTGAAGTCGCCAGCGGCGGACGGTTGGTCGAAGGTCTGCTGGTAGAGGGCGGTGCCGTCGGCGGCAGTGACGGTCAGGTTGTCCCACAGGGAGCGCTGCCCGTCCCGGGCGTGCACGCCGACGCCGCCCTGGACCAGGGTCTCGTCGGTGACGGTGCCCTTGTCCTTGCCGTCGAGGGTGACGGTGACCGTGGCGCCGGTGACCTTGACGGCCAGGGTGTGGAACTTGGTCTTGTTGAAGCCGTCGGTGCGGGTGGACCGGGCGAGCTGGGCGACCATGGTGCCGACGACCCGGCTGATGGTGACGACACCGGTCTGCTCGAACTCCACCAGCAGTGCGTTCTCGCCCGTCGCCGAGGCCTTCACCAGCATTCCGGCCGCGGTGACGTCGGGCTTGACGCTGCCGGAGACGGTGCAGTCACCCCATCCGGCGCTGTCGCTCAGCACTGCGGGGCCTGCGAGGACCGCCGCGTCGGCCACCAGGCTCCCGGTGTCGACGCCGACACCGGTGGTCCGGGTCGGACGCGCGCTCGTCGGTCCCTGGACGATGTGCGTGGAGCGCCACAGGCCCTTCAGGCGCAGGTCGGGGCGGGCCTGGTAGGTGCGTGAACCGACGGTGCCGCCCTGGGTGATGAAGTAGCCGGCCCGGCCGCTGGGGAAGTGGTTGTCGTTGAACAGCCACACCTTCATGCCGGTCTTCTCGGCGGTGGTCAGCACGTGCTCGATGACGTCGAACCAGCCCTCGGTGAAGAAGGCCGGCTGCATCTCGGCGTTGTCGTAGGGGAAGACGATGACCTCGTACATGCCCTTGGAGCGGAGGTCGGCCATCTGGGTGTCGACGAGCTCGTTGGTGACCGGGCCGTTCCAGTACCAGTAGACGGCGGGCCGGCTGTCGCGGCCGGGGTCGGTGAAGTCGACGTCGCCGAAGGCGGGCAGGGAGGTCACGTCGGAGTGACCGAAGTGCCCGGAGGCGAAGGCGGGCAGGCCGTTCAGAGCGCCGCCGGTGACGGTGGCGGCGGTGAGCGCGGCCAGGGTCACGAAGCGGCGCCTGGTCAGGCGGGAGGCGCCTTCGGGAGAGCTGAACATGTGCGGCATGGCTGTGCGCTCTGCTTTCTGTGCTGGTCTGCGAAGGGACGGCGCGCCACGGATTTGCGTGACGGCACGGGAGAATGACGATCTGTCATGTCCGGGGACGACGGCGTCCGGCCGCCGGCACGGGGGGGCGGCCCGGATCGCGCCGGGCCCCCGCCGGCCGAGGGCCCATGGTCCCCGGCCGATCGGTCCTCAGCCGTCGGGGGACGGCCTCATCTGCGTGCCAGCGCCGCCATGTCCTGCGGCGACAGCACCCGGTTGTGGATGCGGAAGTCCGCCACGGCACCGTGCAGGTAGGGATGGGTGGCGTTCTGCGAACGCCCCAGGTAGTTGCGGCTGGTCTCGCCGAGCAGCAGGGGTGAGCAGACCATGTCCTCGTTGCGGCCGGTCTCGGCCCCGTCGATGTACAGCACTCCGGTGCCGCCGCCGAGGGTGAGCGCCACATGGACCCACCTGCCCTGCGGCAGCGACACGCCGGAGTCCACGACGTCCTCGCCCTCCATCCCGGCGATCTTGAGGGCGGCCCGCGGGAAGCCCTTTCCGGTGCGGGCGGCGAGGAAGAGATAGGTGGCCTTGTGGTAGCCGAGGTCGAAGATCCGTGCCGAGTTGGCCACCGAGTCCAGGCGCGTCCAGGCGCTCACCGTGAGCTCGGTCAGGCCGGTCAGCAGGCCGCGCGGCAGCACGACATGGCCGCCCGCACCGTCCAGGGCCACCGCTCCGGCCGCTCCGCGTCCTGCGGTCCATGCCGCGCCCTCAGCGAGCCGGCCGTCGGGGTGGTGTCCGGTGGTGTCGGCGACGGCGGCACCGGCACCCTCGTCGAGCAGGTAGCGGGCGATTTCTCGGGGTCCGTCCTGGTGGGGCGGGCGCGCGAAGTAGACGTTGTAGTGCTGGTGGTGGACCTGGTGGAAGGGCCGCAGGGTGACCGGCCTCCCGTCCGCGCGCGCTGTGAACGCGGTCCCCCCGTCCGCAGTCGGCCGTACCGGGCCGCCCTCAAGAGTGGGGATCGTCACGGACCCGGTCGTTCCGTACTCACCGGCCAGCACCAGCGGCCCGTAGGACAACCCCACCACGTGCGGGTTGTCCGGGGCAGGGCGCTCCACGACCTCGCGGGGCAGGGTCATCTCGACGGTGTCACCGGACCGCCACTGCCGGTCGAGTGTCGCGTACGTCCCCGGCCTGACGTCGCAGTCGACGGTGCGGCCGTTGACGGTGATGCGGGCGGTCCGACGGCGCGTGCCGTCGGCGAGCCATCCCGGTATCCGTATCCGCAGCCGGAACCGGGACGGCGAGCCGGTGACCGTGAGCCTGACCCGCCCGGAATCCGGATATCCACCGCCTTCCTGGCGGATCGTCACCTTCTCTTCCTGCCAGTGCAGTTCGGAGGGGATGAAAAGGTTGACGTAGAGCTCGGGGCGGCCGGCGCGGGCCGAGTGGAAGTAGATGCTGTCCGCGAACTTCGTGTGGGTCTCCAGGCCGGTGCCGTGGTCGCAGGAGAAGTTGTCGTAGTCCCCGCTGTAACTGCCGGGCGCGGCGCCCAGACCGCCCTTGGGCTGACGCTGCGACCCCGCCCACAGCCCGGTGTAGTAGGTGACGAAGCCGTGTTCGGAGTCGGGGTCCTGCTCGCCGAGCATCTGGTTGTACAGGGCCCATTCGTAGTGGTCCATGCGCTCGACCCGGGCGGGGTCGTGGAGGAACAGCCGCCGCCCCAGCTTGAGCATGTTGTACGTGTTGCAGTTCTCGCAGGTCTCCTCGGACAGCCGGCTGACGATCTCGCCGGGCGGGCCGAAGAACTCCTGGTTGGCGTTGCCACCGATGACGTAGGAGTGGTCGTGGACCACGATGTCCCAGAAGTTCGAGGCGATGGCGCGGTAGCGCTGCTCGCCGGTCGCCTCGTACATCCGGGCCGCGCCCACGATCTTGGCGATCTCGGTGTTGGCGTGCCGGCCGTTCAGCTCGTCGCGCCCCTCGGCGAGCGGGCCGAACAGATCCTCCTGGTCGAAGCGGCGGGCCGTACGCAAGGCCGCCTGGCTGCCGGTGGCCAGATGCAGGGCGGCGAGCACGTCGTTCATGCCGCCCCACTCCACCCGTCGCACGTGGTCGAGCTGATCCGCGGTGAGCGGGGCGGTGCGGCGGTCGGCCCAGGCTGCCATGGCTTCGACGAGGCCCAGGGCCCGCTCGTTCCCGCACAGCTGGTACTGGTCGAGGAGACCGGCCATGATCTTGTGGATGGTGTAGTACGGCGCCCAGGGCTTCGAGCCCGCCTCCAGGTCGGCGAAGACCTGCTCGGGGAAGGCCGAGAGGTAGCCCTCGCCGTATCCCGCGGCGGGGGACGCCGCCTGACACTCCGCCAGGGCGTCGACGATGCGGCTGCCCTTTTCCGCGTACCGGTCGTCCCCGGTGCCGGCGTGCGCGAGCGCGAGGCCGGACAGCAGGTGGCCGGTGCTGTGGCCGCGCAGTTGAACGCCCGGGGCCTCCCAGCCGCCGCATGGCTGCGCGCTCGACGGCAGGCCGACGTTGGTGCGGAAGGTGTGCAGGAGACGGTCGATGTCGACGGCTTCGAGGTAGGCGCAGGTGCGCCGCATGTTGTCGCGGAAGGGGCTGGCCAGCAGCCGTACCGATCCCGGCGCGAACTCGGCCAGCGCGGGGCTGGAGGGCGTGGACCCGGCCCGGGGCCCGTGGTCGTCGGTCGCCGCGGCCGGCGCCCCGGCGACCGCCCAAGCCCCGACCGCCACCCCGGTTCCGATCACGAAGCGTCTTCGCGTCAGGTTCTGTCGTGGCATGCGGCGACTCCTCTGCACAGCAAGAGTTGAATCGTTTTTTTGGTCGACGGCCACTCTGGGGGCGGGGATCGCCGCGCGTCAAGATGTACGCAACAGCTCTTTCCTTCACCCCTATTGCCTTGAGTACACCGAGCACGTAGATTTCCGGCGCGTTAATTGAATCGTTTGAACGACGTTTCAAGTGAACCTGCGTTCCGGGTCCCGGTGCTTCGCGCCCCGGTGGACCCGACAAGGAGCAACATGAGCCTGCGACGGCGAACCGTACTGACGATGGGGGCCCTGGCCGGTGCGGCCGCGACTTCCCTGCCCCTGACGGCAGTTCCCGCGGCGGCGGAGGAAGGCAAGGGCAGCACCGTTCCGCGCGGCTTCGGCGACCCCGAGTCCGGTGTGCGCCCCAAGTTCCGCTGGTGGTGGCCCGACGCGCTGGTGAACACCCGTGAGATCGCGGACGAGATCGGGAGCATCGCCGCCGCCGGTTTCGGCGGCGTGGAAATCGCGGCCGTCACCCACAGCCTCAGCCGGCAGATCGATGCCCAGCGCTACGGCTGGGGCACCCCGGCGTGGACGGCGGCCGTCGAGGCCGCGCTGCGAGCAGCGAAGCGGCACGACGTGGTGGTGGACCTGACGGTCGGCCCGGCCTGGCCGGCCGCGGTTCCCTCGATCACCCCGGACAGCACCGCGGCGGCCAAGGAACTCGCGCACGGCCAGGCCGTGGTGGCGCCGGGCGAGACCTACTCGGGGCCGCTTCCGGCCGCCGTGTCCGAGGCCTCCGAGGATGTCACCGTCCAGCGTCCGCTGCTGGTGCAGGCCGTCCGGGTCGCCACGGGCAGCTCGGCCGGCGCCGTCCCCGTCGTCCTGGACCAGTCCAGCGTCACCGACCTCACCTCGGCGGTGCGCGGCTCCACCCTGACCTGGACCGCGCCTGACGACGGCAGCTGGCTGGTCATCGCCTACTGGGAGCGCGGCTCCGGCCAACGCCCGGAGGGCCCGGCACACACCGCCCCGCTCTCCTACGTCGTCGACCACTTCAGCGACGCGGGCACCGGCGCCGTCACCGGCTTCTGGGAGAAGCACATCCTCACCCCGGAGATCCGGTCGCTGTTGCGCGACGTGGGCGGCGCGCTCTTCGAGGACTCCATCGAGTTGGAGACCGACGCCACCCTGTGGACCCCGAAGCTGCCCGCCGAGTTCGAGCGCCGCAAGGGGTACTCGCTGCTGCCGTACCTGGCGACCGTGGTCGAGAAGAAGGAGAAGCCCGTCTTCAGCTTCGGCCCGGCCGTCGACAAGCCGGTGCGCAGCGACGTCATGGACGTCATCACCGAGCTGTACGTCGAACACCACCTGCGTCCGCTGCAGAACTGGGCACACACTCTGGGCCTGAAGCTGCGCATCCAGCCGTACGGCCTCGAGACCGACGCGATCTACAAAGCGGCGATCCTGGACATCCCCGAAGGCGAGTCCCTCGGCTTCAAGAACCTGGACGACTTCCGGTGCCTGGCGGGCGGCCGGGACATGGGCGGCCGGCTCGTCCTGTCGAACGAGGCCGGCGGTGTGGCCAACGGCGCCTACTCGACCACCTGGTCCGCCACCTTGAAGAAGCTGGTCATCCAGTACGCGGCCGGCGTCAACCAGGCGGTGTTCCACGGCTTCGCCTACGCCGACGCGCCCGGCGCCGCCTGGCCGGGCTTCGCCGCCTTCTCGCCGTACAGAGGCGGTGCCGGGTACGGCGAGGCCTGGGGCCCGCGCCAGCCGACCTGGCAGCACGCCGACATCGTCGCCGACTGCCTGGCCAGGATCCAGCAGGTGCTGCAGACCGGGGTCAACCGGGTCGATGTGGGGGTGCTGCGGCAGAAGGGCTACGCGGGCTCCGGGCTCGGGGCGCCCTGGTTCACCGGTGACGGCGTGCCCGTCGGCTGGACGCACACCTTCCTCAGCCCGCGTCTGCTCGACCTGCCCAGTGCCGTGGTACGCAACGGCCGGTTCGCCCCCGACGGCCCCTCCTGCAAGGCTCTGGTCGTCGACGGCGACGTCATGAGCGGCCGTGAACACACGCTCCAGCTCGATGTGGCCCGGAGACTGGTGACCTACGCGGACGCGGGTCTCGCGATCATCCTGATAGGCAACTGGTCGGACGCGCACGTGCCCGGGATGCCCGCCGCCGCGGACGACAACACCCGGCTGCGCGAGCTGCTCGTGGAGCTGCAGAAGCGGCCCACCGTGCACACCGTCGCGGACCGTCCCAACGTGCCCGAGGCCATCGAGGCGCTGGGACTGCGGCGCGACGTGGAGTACGCCGAGTCATCGATGCTGCTGCACGCACACCGCCGGGACGACGACGCGGACTACTTCTTCTTCGCCAACGACGCGGTCAGCAAGAAGGGGTCGACGGGTTCCCGGATCCGCCACGATGTCACCCTGACCGGCCATGTCCGCGGGGCAGTCCCCCACCTGCTCGACCCGTGGACCGGTTCGGTCACGCCGCTCGCCGCGTACACCCGCACCGAGGACGGGCGGATCCGTCTCACCGTGGACCTGGCGCCCGGTGCCGTGAGCATCGTGCGGCTGTCCCGGCCCACCGGTGGCGTCCTTGCTCGGCACGTCACCGCCACCCACGCCGACGAGGTGGTCACCGCCGACGGCCGGACGTTCGAGGTGCGGGCCGCCGCCGCGGGCGCCTACCGCACCACGTTCGACAACGGGCGCTCGGTGAACGCCGTCGTCCGGGCGGTGCCCGCGCCGTTCGCCCTGAAGTCGTGGAAGCTGGACGTGGAGGACTGGCAGCCGGGCTCGAAGGCCACCGAGACCGTCCGGGTGCGGCACCAGCTGTCGCTGCCGGACGGACTGCTGCCGTGGTCGCAGATCATCGGGCTGGAGGACGTGTCGGGCGTGGGTACCTACCGCGCGGCGTTCACCCTGGGCGAGGAGTGGACCGAGGGGACCGGGGCGCGGCTGGAGCTGGGCGAGGTCTGCGACACCTTCCGCATCCGCGTCAACGGCCGGGACCTTCCGCCGGCGGACCAGGTGACGCGGGTGGTGGACCTGGGCTCGCGGCTGCGGCGGGGATCCAACACCGTCGAGGTAGAGGTGGCGACGACGCTGCTGAACCGGCTGCGGGTGGCCGATGCGCCGGTGTTCGGCGCCGCCACACGTCAGGCGTACGGGCTGCTGGGCCCGGTGCGGGTGGTGCCGTACGGGACCGCGACCGTGCGCGCGTGAGCAGGGCATCGCGGTGAGCGCGCGGGCCGGGGCGGAGACCAGGTGTCCCCGCCCCGGCCCGCCGTGTCGTACGGGGAGGACCGGGAACGGGAGGCGGCCGGGGCGGCCGGGCCGCGTGGGCATGGCAGAACGCAGAACACCGGGGTCCGCTCCCCCGGCTTCGGGAAGCGGACCCCGGTGTTTCCAGGCCCGGCATCGCGGACCTCGACGCTCCTGAGCCCGGCATTGCGGACCCCGGCGCTCCGGACCCTGGTGCTCCGTGGCCCCGGCGTTCCTCAGCCGCCGGCCGTGCTCGACTGCCGTACCACCAGCTCCGGCGGGAGTACCACGTGTTCGTGCCGGTGCTCGCCGGCCTTCTCCCCCGTCTCCTGCAGCAACAGGTCGGCGGCGATGGAGCCGATGGCGTAGGCGGGCTGACGCACCGAGGTGAGCGGCACGGTGGCCGCGGCCGCGAACTCGATGTCGTCGTAACCGACGATGGCGATGTCGTTGGGCACTCTCACCCCCGCGGTGTACAGCGTCTGGAGCACTCCCAGGGCCAGCAGGTCGTTGGCGCAGAACACCGCGGTGGGCCGCCGCGCCAGTCCCAGCAGGCGGGCCCCGGCGTCGCGGCCAGCGGCCACGTCGAGGCGGTCGGTGGGCAGTTCGTGCAGTGCCTCGTGGGGCAGCCCCGCCTCGTGGAGGGCCGCCAGGGCGCCCGCCCGCCGGTCCTGCACCTGTTTGAGATGCTCGGGCCCGCTGACGAAGGCGATCCGGCGGTGGCCTGCGGCCGTCAGGTGCCTGATGGCCAGGGCGCCGCCTGCCACGTTGTCGACGGCGACCGAGCAGCCCTCCTCGTTGCCGTCCACCCGGTCCACGACCACGAAGGGAATGCCGAACCGGCGGAACTCGCGCAGTGTACGGCCGCTGGAGTCGGCAGAGGTGACCAGTGCCCCGCGCACCCGTTGCTCGGCGAAGAGCGCGAGGTAGTCCGCCTCCTCCTGGACGCTCTGGCCACTGTTGCAGACCATGACGCCCAATCCCGCGTCGCGTGCGGTGCGTTCGGCGCCGCGCACGACGTCGACGAAGAACGGGTTGCCCATGTCCAGGACCAGCAGCGAGACGATACGGCTGCGGCCGGCCCGCAGTTGGCGGGCGGACTCGCTGCGGACGTAGCCGAGGCGGGCGATCACCTGCTGGACATGGCGGCGGGTCCGGTCGGAGACCCGTTCGGGGCGGTTGAGCACATTGGAGACGGTGCCGACGGAGACCTTCGCCTCCCGTGCCACGTCCTTGATGCCGACTGCGGACCGGTCGCCCGTCGTACGCCTCGCCGAGGCGCCTTCTCGGTCGGCTCCGCGAATGACGGGGCCGTCGGTCGGCGGGAACGGCAGGGAGCCGTCCGTCCCGGAGAAGCCCAGCCCGGTTCTCATGGCAGGTGGAACACCTCCGTGAGGGGGAGCATGGCGGCGTCGGGTGCCCGGCCGTCCAGCTCCTCGAAGAACTCGGACATCTCGGCCTGCCACCGCGCGTTCACGTCGGTGGCCTCCATGGCGGCGCGGGCCGCGTCGAAGTCCTCGGTCTCCAGATAGCCGACCAGCAGACCGTCCTCGCGCAGGAAGAGCGAGTAGTTGTGCCAGCCGGTCGCGGAGAGCGCATCGCGCATCTCGGCCCACACGTGCTGGTGGCGTTCGCGGTACTCCTCGGCCCGGTCGGGCCTGACCTTGAGCAGGAAGCAGACACGCTGCATGTCATGTCCTTGGTGGGTGCGTACGGGGGTGGGACCGCTTCCCCGCGGTCGCGGCGGAGCGGCCCCACCTGTGCTGGGATCAGAACTTGTACTGGTCGATGTTCTTCGCGTCGAAGACGGTCGGCTTGCCGAGGGAGACCACGCCGTCCTTGCCGATGGTGTACGTCCCCATGCCGCCGGCCTTGAAGGTCTGCCCCTCGGCGCCGGTGATCTGGCCCGACTGCAGGGCGACGGCGGTGCGGGCAGCAAGCTCACCGAGCTTGTTCGGGTCCCACAGCTCGAAGGCGTCGACGGTGCCGTTCTTGACGTAGGCACGCATGTCGTTGGGGGTGCCCAGGCCTGTCAGCTTGACCTTGCCCTTGTACTTGGAGCCGGACAGGTACTGGGCAGCGGCCTTGATGCCGACGGTGGTCGGCGAGATGATCCCCTTCAGGTCGGGGTACTCCTGGAGCAGGCCCTGGGTCTGCTGGAAGGACTTCTGGGCGTCGTCGTCGCCGTAGGCGACCTTGACCAGCTTGATGTCCTTGTACTCGGGCTTCTTCAGTTCCTCCTTCATGAAGTCGATCCAGGTGTTCTGGTTGGTGGCGGTCTGGGCGGCGGACAGGATCGCGATCTCGCCCTTGCCGCCGATCTGCTTCGCCATCTCCTGGACCTGGGTACGGCCGAGGTCCTCCGCGGAGGCCTGGGAGACGAAGACCTGGCGGCAGTCGGTCTTGGTGTCGGAGTCGTAGGTGACGACGCTGACGCCGTTCTTCATCGCCTGCTTCAGCGCGGTGCACAGGGCACCGGGGTCCTGGGCGGACACCGCGATGGCGTTCACCTGCTGCTGGGTCAGGGTGTTGACGTAGGAGACCTGGCCGGAGGTGTCGGTGCCGCTGCTGGTGCCGACCTCCTGGTAGGTCGAACCGAGCTCCTCGACGGCCTTCTTGCCGGCCGTGTCGGCGATGGTGAAGTACGGGTTGTTGACCTGCTTGGGCAGGAAGGCGATCTTCAGACCCTTCTTGGTTTCCGCGTTGGCGTCGGCCTTCCCGGTCACAGCGGAACCGGACTTCTTGTCCGTGTCGTTCTTGGTGGTTCCGCCGCAGGCGGTGGCGCCCAGGGCGAGAACGGTGACGGTGGCGACGGCGAGGGTGAGCCGACGGGTTCTGACGGTGGCGAGAGACATGAGCGTCCTATCGTTGCGAAGTACGGCTTTGTACGGGGGTGTCGAGTGGTTCGGGGCACGGCGGACGGCGCCGCTCCTCCTCCCGGGAAGGGCTGCCGACGGTGTCGGCTTCCCTTCAGGAGGTGGCGGCCGGCGGTCTCAGGGGAACCGCGGTCGCCTTTCTGCGAGCCCTGCTCTGGGCGATCTGCCGGCCGACGCGCGGGGCGAGGACCGAGACCACCAGCAGGACACCGGTGACGACGATCTGGGACTGGGCGGAGACGTTGAGCAGGCTCATCACGTTCTGCAGGGTGCCGAGCAGGAACACACCGGCGATCGCGCCGCCGAGAGTGCCCTTGCCGCCGTCGAAGTCGATGCCGCCGAGCAGGACCGCGGCGATGACGGAGAGTTCGAGGCCGGTGGCGTTGTCGTAGCGGGCGCTGGCGTAGTGCAGGGCCCAGAAGACACCGGTGAGCGCGGAGAGCAGACCGGTGGTGACGAACATGGACAGCTTCAGGCGCTTGACGCGGATGCCGGCGAACCGGGCCGCCTCCTCGGAGGCGCCGATCGCGAACAGCGAACGCCCGACGGGGGTGGCGTGCAGGACGATCACCGCGATGGCCAGCAGCACGAGGAACGGCAGTGCGGCATACGGGATGAAGGTGTCGCCGATCCGGCCCGCGCCGAAGTCCAGGTACTGGGAGGGGAAGTCGGTGACCGAGTCGGAGCCGAGGATGATCTGGGCGATGCCCCGGTAGGCGGCCATGGTGCCGATGGTGACGGCAAGGGAGGGCAGGCCGAGGCGGGTGACGAGCAGTCCGTTGATCAAACCGCAGACCACACCGAGCAGCAGGCACAGCGGGATGATCGTCTCGATGCTCATGCCCTCGTTCCACAGGGCACCCATCACCGCTCCGGACAGGCCCGCGGTGGAGCCCACCGAAAGGTCGACCTCGCCGGAGACCACCAGCAGCGTCATGGGCAGCGCGATCAGGGCGATCGGCAGGGTGTTGCCGATCAGGAACGAGACGTTGAGCGCGTTGCCGAAGTTGTCGACGAACGAGAAGGAGCACAGCAGCAGGACGACGAACAGGGCGCCCACCGCGGTGTCCCAGCGCACCGTGCCGCCGAGGCCGCGCCGGGCCGTGGCCTTCGTAGTGGTGTCAGTCATGGCGGGCACTCCTCATCTGTGCGGCCTTCTTGCGCAGCACTGCGGCGACCCGCAGGGCCAGGATCCGGTCGACGGCGATGGCGAGCAGCAGCAGGATGCCGTTGATCGCGGTGACCCAGACCGAGCTGACGCCGATCGCGGGGAGCACGCTGTTGATGGAGGTGAGCAGGACGGCCCCGAGCGCCGCTCCGTAGACGCTTCCGGAGCCGCCGGTGAAGGCGACGCCGCCGACCACGACGGCGCTGACGACGGTGAGTTCGTAGCCGTTGCCGGTGGCGGAGTCGACGTTGCCGAAGCGGGCGAGGTAGAGGGCGCCGGCGAGTCCGGCGAGGGCGCCGCACAGGAGGTACGCGGTCATGATGCGGCCTCGGACCGGGACACCTGCGAGGCGGGCCGCCTCGGGGCTGGAGCCCAAGGCGTACAGGTCGCGTCCGCTGCGGTAGCTGCGCAGGTAGTAGCCGACCGCGAGGAGTACGACGAGGGCGAGCAGGGCGAGGTAGGGAACCGCCCAGATGCCGTCGTGGCCGAAGCCGACGAAGCCTTCGGGCAGCGCGTCCGCGGTGATCTGACGGGAGCCGACCCAGATGGAGTCGATGCCGCGGATGATGTAGAGGGTGCCGAGGGTGACCACGAGGGCGGGCACCTTGCCGAGGCTGACCAGGGCGCCGTTGAGGAGCCCGAAGAGCGCTCCGAGCGCGACTGCGAGCAGTACGGCGAGCAGCGGGCTGCCCCCGCCGTTCAGCCAGTTGCCGGCGGCGAAGGCGGAGATGCCGAGCACCGAGCCGACCGACAGGTCGACGTTCCGGGTGATCACCACGACGGCCTGGCCGGTGGCGACGAGGGCCAGGATGGTCGCGTTGAGCAGCAGGTCCTTGATGCCCTGCTCGGACAGGAACTCGCCGTTGTAGATCTGGGTGGCGCCGAGCATCACCACGAGCACGGCGAGGACTGCCAGTTCGCGCGCCTTGAACATCTTGTCGATGAAGGTGCGCGCGCCGGCGGTCCGGGATGCGGGTGCGCTCCGCACCGGTTCGGCGGTCGTGGTCATGCCGCGTCCCTCCCTCGGGCTGCGCGGCCGGTGGCCGCCGCCATCACGGTCTCCTCGGTCGCCTCCGCGCGCGGTATCTCCGCGGCCAGGCGGCCCTCGTGCATCACCAGCACCCGGTCGGCCATGCCGAGGATCTCCGGCAGGTCGGAGGAGATCATCAGCACCGCGACGCCCTCGGCGGCGAGCGAGGAGAGCAGCCGGTGCACCTCGGCCTTGGTGCCGACGTCGATGCCGCGGGTCGGCTCGTCCACGATCAGCACCTGGGGCGCGGTCGCGAGCCACTTGGCCAGGACGACCTTCTGCTGGTTGCCGCCCGACAGGGTGCCGACGACGTCGGCCAGTCGGGCGTACTTCACCTGGAGCTTCACGGCCCAGTCGACGGCGCGGTCGCGCTCGGCCCCGCGGTTCATCAGGCCGGCGCGGGTGGTTTCGGCGAAGCCGGTGAGCCCGATGTTGCGTTCGATGGACATGTCCATCACCAGTCCCTGGGCGCGGCGGTCCTCCGGGACGAGGGCGAGGCCCGCGGCCATGGCCAGGCTCGGAGCACCCGGCTTGAGCTTCTTGCCGAGCACCTCGACCTCGCCGCCGTCCCAGCGGTCGACGCCGAACACGGCCCGTGCCACCTCACTGCGACCCGCTCCCACCAGGCCGGCGAGGCCCACGATCTCGCCGCGCCGCACCTCGAAGGACACGTCGGTGAAGACGCCCTCACGGGTGAGCCGGCGCACCGTGAGCGCCGCCTCGCCCGTCTCGGTCTCCTGCTTGGGGTACAGCTCGTCGAGGTCGCGGCCGACCATGCGGCGCACCAGGTCGTCCTCGGTGAGTCCGGCCAGCGGCTCGCTGCTGATCCAGGTGCCGTCGCGCAGGGTGGTCACCCGCTGGCACAGCTCGAAGATCTCCTCCAGGCGGTGCGAGATGAACAGCACGGCGGCGCCCTGCTCGCGCAACGTCCTGACGACGCCGAAGAGGCGGGACACCTCGCTGCCGGTGAGGGCGGCGGTCGGCTCGTCCATGATCAGCACGCGGGCGTCGAAGGAGAGCGCCTTGGCGATCTCGACGAGCTGCTGGTCGGCGATGGACAGTCCGCGGGCGGGCTGTTCGGGGTCGAGGTCGACTCCGAGGCGAGCGAAGAGGGCGGCGGCGGCCTGCTTCACGGCGCGGTGGTCGACCCGGCCGAAGGAGCGGGTGGGCTGGCGGCCCACGAAGATGTTCTCGGCGACCGAGAGGTCGGGGAAGAGCGTCGGCTCCTGGTAGATCACGGCGACGCCCGCGTCACGGGCGTCGGCCGGGCCGTGGAACTCCACCGGCGATCCGTCGAGCAGCACCGTACCGGTGTCGGGCCGGTGAACGCCGGCCAGGGCCTTGATCAGGGTCGACTTGCCCGCACCGTTCTCGCCGGCGAGGGCGTGGGCCTCTCCGGCGTACAGCCGCAGGGAGACTCCGCGCAGGGCCCGGACGGCGCCGAAGGACTTGCTCACCTCCTCCAGCGCGAGGACCGGAGTGGCATCCGGTTCGGGTTGCGTCATGTGTCTCTCCATGGGGGTCAGGGTCGGCCAGGGGATCTGTGCACGCCGAACCGTGCCGATGCGATCACCCGGCATGAAATGTTTCAGTGAGGTTGCCCGGAAGCTAGCCCTGCCCGCCCCTCAGGTCAAGGGGTCGACTTCGGCGCAACGGGGCGAAACAGGAGAAGGGCAAGCAAGTACACCGGCCAATCCCCCATGACCTGTACGGAATAAGGCCTGTCTGCGGGCAGCGGAAGACCAATAACACGATTGCGTAACGCGGCAGCCTTCAGCGGAGACCCTTGACGCCCGCGAAACTCGGGGCTAGCTTTCCCGTGTAATGAATCGATTCACACATTTGTGTGTCTGCCGGCCCAGTTCCGGGCTGTCGCGCTTCCCGAGGTGAACATGACTGACATCGCTGCCGTGAAGGCCGCACTCGCCGGACAGCGGATCGAGACGCCGTCCTGGGGCTACGGCAACTCCGGTACCCGCTTCAAGGTGTTCGCCCAGGCAGGAGTGCCACGCACCCCGTGGGAGAAGCTGGACGACGCGGCGAAGGTCCACGAGTTCACCGGGGCCGCGCCGACCGTCGCGCTGCACATCCCCTGGGACAGGGTCGATGACTACGCGGCGCTCGCCTCGTACGCCAAGGAGCGCGGCCTGAAGCTGGGCACCATCAACTCCAACACCTTCCAGGACGACGACTACAAGCTGGGCAGTGTCTGCCATCCGGACGCCACCGTCCGCCGCAAGGCCCTGGACCACCTCCTCGAATGCGTCGACATCATGGATGCGACCGGTTCGAAGGACCTCAAGCTGTGGTTCGCCGACGGCACCAACTATCCCGGCCAGGACGACGTCCGCGAGCGCCAGGACCGGCTCGCCGAGGGCCTGGCGAAGGTGTACGAGCGGCTCGGCGACGACCAGCGGCTGCTGCTCGAGTACAAGTTCTTCGAGCCTGCCTTCTACACGACCGACGTGCCGGACTGGGGCACGGCGTACGCCCACTGCCTCAAGCTGGGCGACAGGGCTCAGGTCGTCGTCGACACCGGGCACCACGCCCCGGGCACCAACATCGAGTTCATCGTCGCCACCCTGCTGCGTGAGGGGAAGCTCGGCGCCTTCGACTTCAACTCCCGCTTCTACGCGGACGACGACCTGATGGCCGGCGCCGCCGACCCCTTCCAGCTGTTCCGGATCATGTACGAGGTGATCCGCGGCGGCGGCTTCACCCCGGACGTCGCCTTCATGCTCGACCAGTGCCACAACATCGAGGCCAAGATCCCGGCGATCATCCGTTCGGTGATGAACGTCCAGGAGGCCACGGCCAAGGCGCTGCTCGTCGACCGTGCGGCGCTGACGGCCGCCCAGCGCTCGGGCGACGTGCTCACCGCGAACGCTGTACTGATGGACGCCTACAACACGGACGTACGTCCGCTGCTGGGCGAGGTGCGTGAGGAGCTGGGCCTGGACGCGGACCCGGTCGCCGCGTACCACCGTTCCGGCTGGGCGGCAAAGATCGCCGAGGAGCGGGTCGGCGGGGAGCAGGCCGGCTGGGGCGCGTGAGCGCCGCGGCGGATTCGGCCGGGCCGCCACGGGACCGCGAGCGTGCGGCGGTCCCGCCGGAACGGCATGGATCCGCCGCACGGCCGCCCGCCAAGGCGGCACGGTTCCGCGCGCCCCGACGGAGCCGCACGGCCGGCGCCTCGGCTCCCCGCGCCCTTCGGGGCTTCCGAGCACAAGCAGACACTCTCTCTTAAGGACTAGGAACATGGCTCCCCATCCCGAAGCCGCGGCCCTGCTGGCCCGGTCCCGCCGGCTCGGCGCCGACCCCCGCAACACCAACTACGCGGGCGGCAACACCTCCGCGAAGGGCACCGAAACCGACCCGGTGACCGGCGGCGACGTCGAACTCATGTGGGTCAAGGGGTCGGGCGGCGACCTCGGCACCCTGACCGAGTCGGGTCTGGCCGTGCTGCGCCTGGACCGGCTGCGCGCCCTCACCGACGTCTACCCCGGTGTGGAGCGCGAGGACGAGATGGTCGCCGCGTTCGACTACTGCGCGCACGGCAAGGGCGGCGCCGCTCCGTCCATCGACACCGCGATGCACGGCCTGGTGGACGCGCCCCACGTCGACCACCTGCACCCCGACTCCGGTATCGCACTGGCCTGCGCCGCCGACGGCGAGAAGCTGACCGCCGAGTGCTTCGGCGACAGCGTGGTGTGGGTTCCCTGGCGCCGCCCCGGCTTCCAGCTCGGCCTGGACATCGCGACGGTCAAGGAGGCCAACCCGCAGGCGATCGGCTGCATCCTGGGCGGCCACGGCATCACCGCCTGGGGTGCCACGGCCGAGGAATGCGAGCGCAACTCGCTGCACATCATCCGCACCGCCGAAACCTTCCTCGCCGAGCACGGCAGGGCCGAGCCGTTCGGGCCGGTCGTCGAGGGGTACGAGGCCCTGTCCGAGACGGAGCGCCGGGATCGGGCAGCGGCACTGGCACCGTACATCCGGGCTCTCGCATCGCAGGACCGCCCGCAGGTCGGCCACTTCACCGACTCCGACGTCGTCCTCGACTTCCTCGCCCGCGCCGAGCACCCCCGGCTCGCGGCGCTGGGCACCTCCTGCCCGGACCACTTCCTGCGTACGAAGGTCCGCCCGCTCGTCCTCGACCTGCCACCGGCCACGCCCCTGGACGAGGCGGCCGCCCGGCTGAAGGAACTGCACGCCGCCTACCGCGAGGAGTACGCCGCCTACTACCAGCGGCACGCGGAGCCCGATTCCCCCGCGATGCGCGGCGCCGACCCGGCGATCGTGCTCGTCCCCGGCGTCGGCATGTTCTCCTTCGGCAAGGACAAGCAGACCGCGCGCGTGGCCGGCGAGTTCTACGTCAACGCGATCAACGTGATGCGCGGAGCCGAGGCCGTCTCCACATACGCGCCGATCGAGGAATCGGAGAAGTTCCGCATCGAGTACTGGGCTCTGGAGGAGGCCAAACTCCAGCGGATGCCGAAGGCCAAGCCGCTCGCCACACGCGTCGCGCTGGTGACGGGCGCGGGCAGCGGCATCGGCAGGGCGATCGCCCGCCGACTGGCCGCCGAGGGCGCGTGCGTCGTGATCGCGGACCTCGACGCGACGAACGCGCAGACGGTCGCGGACGAGCTGGGCGGCCCCGACAGGGCCGTCGCGGTCACCGTGGACGTCACTTCCGAGGAACAGATCACCGAGGCGTTCAAGGCAGCGGTACTGGCCTTCGGCGGCGTCGACCTGGTCGTCAACAACGCGGGCATCTCCATCTCCAAGCCCTTGCTGGAGACCACCGCGAAGGACTGGGACCTCCAGCACGACATCATGGCCCGCGGCTCCTTCCTCGTCTCCCGCGAGGCGGCCCGCGTGATGATCCAGCAGGAGCTGGGTGGCGACATCGTCTACATCGCCTCCAAGAACGCGGTCTTCGCCGGCCCCAACAACATCGCCTACTCCGCCACCAAGGCCGACCAGGCCCACCAGGTACGGCTCCTGGCGGCCGAGTTGGGCGAGCACGGCATCCGCGTCAACGGCGTCAACCCGGACGGCGTGGTCCGCGGCTCCGGAATCTTCGCCGGCGGCTGGGGCGCGCAGCGCGCGGCGACCTACGGCATCGAGGAGGAGAAGCTCGGCGAGTTCTACGCCCAGCGCACCCTGCTCAAGCGCGAGGTACTCCCCGAGCACGTCGCGAACGCGGTGTTCGCGCTGACCGGCGGGGACCTCACACACACCACCGGCCTCCACGTCCCGGTCGACGCCGGCGTCGCCGCCGCCTTCCTGCGATAACGCAAACGCTGTCACCGGCCAAGGGCGCACCGCGCCCGGCCGGTGACAGCCCGCCGACCCCGCCGGCGCCGGCCCCGCACCGCCGGCCCCGGCTTCCCCCGCACGGGGTACGTCCGGACGGTTCACCACCGCACAGGCCCTCCGGACGTCCCCGTGCGCCCACGCCCACGGGGCCGAGGACGGCAGGGGCCCCGCGCGCCCGGTTCCCTGCCGGGCCGGCAAGGCCACGTCACGCCGCTCCGGGCCCGCCCCCTCCATCGACACCACCGCACGCCCCGCGGAGGAGCCACCTCATGACCACCACCCCACCCCCCTCCGCGTCACCCGCCCTGTTCGCCGCGGCCGACCTGGGTGCCACCAGTGGACGAGTCGTCCTCGGCGAAGTCGCGCCGGACCGCCTCGTCCTCACCGAGCTGCACCGCTTCGCCAACACACCGGTGCGGCTGTCCGACGGGCTGCACTGGGACGTACTCGCCCTCTTCCAGGGGGTCCTCGACGGGCTGCGCCGGGCCGCCCGCAGTACCGACGGTCGAATCGCCTCCGTAGGGGTGGACAGCTGGGCGGTGGACTACGGGCTGCTGGACCGTGACGGCGCGCTGCTCGGGCACCCCTTCCACTACCGCGACAGCCGCACCGACGGTGCCGCCGACACCGTGTTCTCCCGGATCGACGCCCAGGAGCTGTACCGGATCACGGGCCTTCAGCACCTGCCCTTCAACACCGTCTTCCAGCTCGCCTCCGCGGCCGGAACCGCCCAGATGGACGCCGCCCGTACCCTGCTGCTCGTCCCCGACCTGTTCATCCACTGGCTGACCGGAACCGTCGGTGCCGAGGAGACCAACGCCTCCACCACCGCACTCTTCGACGCCCGCACCGGCACCTGGCGCCCCGACCTCCTCGACCGGCTCTCCCTCGCCCCCGGCCTGCTGCCGCCGCTGCGCGCACCTGGTGACTCCGCGGGCACCCTGCTGCCGCACGTCGCCGCGTACACCGGACTCGGCACCAGCACCCCGGTGACCACGGTCGCCTCCCACGACACCGCCTCCGCCGTCGTCGCGGTACCGGCCGCCGACCCCCGTTTCGCGTACATCTCCTGCGGCACCTGGTCCTTGGCGGGACTGGAGCTGAACTCCCCCATCCTGAGCGAGGAGTCCCGGAAGGCCGGCTTCACCAACGAGCGCGGCGTCGACGGCACCATCCGCTACCTGCGCAACATCATGGGCATGTGGCTCCTGGAGGAGTGCCGCCGTACCTGGGCGGCGCAGGGTTTGCCGACGGGACTGCCCGAGCTGCTCGCCGAGGCCGGCCGGGCCCGGCCGTTCGTCTCGGTGGTCGACCCGGACGCGCCGGAGTTCCTCGCCCCCGGTGACATGCCGGAGCAGATCCGCGCCTACTGCCGCCGCACCGGGCAGCCTGTCCCCGGCAGTCAGGGCGCCCTGGTGCGCTGCATCGTGGAGAGCCTGGCACTGGCCCACCGTCGGGTCCTGCGGCAGGCCGCGCGGCTCGCCGACCACGACATCACTCAGGTCCATCTGGTGGGCGGCGGTTCGCGCAACGAGCTGCTGTGCCGACTGACCGCCGACGCCTGCGGGCTGCCGGTGGTGGCGGGCCCCGCCGAAGCCACCGCGCTCGGCAACATCCTCGTCCAGGCCAGGGCCGCCGGTCTGGTCGGTGACCTCTCCTCGATGCGCCGACTGGTCGCGGACACCCAGCAGTTGCGCCACTACACGCCCGGCGGCGACCCCGCCGCCTGGGACGCGGCCGAGGCCCGTCTCGCGCCGGCCGGAGAGGACCTGTGATGCGTATCGCCTCTTCGCCACCTGTGTGAACGACGCCGGCTTCCGGCCATGGCCGTCGCCACCGTGAAGCTCCTCGAAACCAGCCGGAGTGCGGTCGATCGCTGCACCGCCCACCGCCGTCACCGGGCCGTCCTCCCTCCGGACGGCAGCAGACGGGAGCCCGGCAGACCGTGGGAGCGGCGAAGCCGGCCGGCAGACCGCTGAGCGCGGCCGGCGAGCTGCGGGTCGACGTGGTCCGGAAGATGATCACGCCCCGCGTTTGACCCGGACTTGGCCAACCGCCGGACGAGCGAGGAAGCCCCCCAGCAAGCCGCTGAGCCGATGTAACCGAATTTCGATTGCCTATTCGAGTCGGACACCGGAGCATGGGTCGACTGAAAGCGATTTCGCTACCGATAGGCACACATAAGTGACCCTGCACGACGAACAACGCCAGACCCTCACCGGCCCCGATGGGCTGCCGGTTCTGACCTACATCCAAGGCACTCGCGACGGTCATCCCTGGGCCGACCTCGCCGAGGTGGTCGGCCCCGATCCAGTGCCGTCCATCCTCACCAGCATGTCCGGGTGGGCCGTGTCAGGATCCGTGGAACTTGGCGAACAACTGATGCAGCACGGCGCACATGTCATGCGACACGCCCACAGCATGCACTTTGACCTGGCCTCCGGCCCTTCCCCGTCCGAGTGGTCGACCACCGACCTGCCCGACGGACTCCGCATCGCCCCCTGCGACCGTCCGGCCCGTGACCTGTTCCCGGCGTGGCGGGCTGCTTTCTCTCCCGAACATCCGGATCACTCGCACGGAAGCGACGAGCAGGCACTGGACACACAGCTGGCCCCGCTGCTGACCGGCGAAGTGCTGGGGCCGGTCATGCCCTGCAGCACACTGGCGACAGATGAAGCAGACCGCGTGATCGCCGGAGTCATCGTTACGAACCGTGACGGCCTTCCGTGGATCGCGACCGTCTTCCGCCGGCCAGATCCCCGCTATGCCGGTCTTGGCTCCGTGCTTCTGCGCCGGATGCTGGCAGACGCCGCGGCCTCCGGTCTCACGGAGATGGCGCTGGTGGTGAGTGACGGCAATCGCGCCCGTCATCTTTACGAGAAGCTCGGATTCAAGCTCACCAGCACCTCCCTGACCGTCCTCGTCCCCTGACCCTGAGGTCTGGGCTCCACTTCGCGTTCAGGGTGTCACCACCAGGGGCCTGACGTCGGTGCGGACGAGGCCGGCCATTGCTTGGCGGTGGTGGCGGGTCAGGGCGGGGTGGACGAGAAACGTGGCTGCGTCCAGGATCGGGTGTCCAAGTCGAGGCGGCCGGCGAGGTCGAGCTGCGACCGATCGCGGTGCGGCCCCCGTCGGTCGCGGCGTGGGCCTGCTTCGGTTGTGAGTAGTTGAGGTGCCGAAGGCCGCCCTCGCGTTCGACCTCCGAGGTTGAAGATCAAGTTAGTATGGCGGAAGCCGATGTACAGGGCACCGGGTACCCGCCGCGCGTACCACCGCCCCGAACGGGGCCACGCCCACAGGCGCTCCCATGCCGGAAACCCCGGCCCGATTCCGACGGGCCGGGGTTTCCATGTCATGCAGATACCCGCGTCACCACCTGTGGAGGTGGTTCCTTACCACTCCTTGCCGTAGTGGTCCCGGACCACCCGGAAGCTGCCGACGACACCGTTTTTGACGAACACGCCGCCACGGATGTGCTGACGGGTGAAGACACCGTTGCTGGTGCTCCAGGGACCGACCGTCGC
The DNA here is from genome assembly GCF_042802415.1 of Streptomyces sp. NPDC057486. Lineage (NCBI taxonomy): Bacteria > Bacillati > Actinomycetota > Actinomycetes > Kitasatosporales > Streptomycetaceae > Streptomyces > Streptomyces sp. NPDC057486. The sequence continues at coordinate 30,361 of NZ_JBHVEE010000078.1, forward strand.
AACCGGGGAACCGTTGTCGCAGGTCGCCCCGCGGAAGAACTCAACAGTCCGGCGGCTGTCGTTACGGACGTTGAAGCTCCGGGCGCCCAGACCGCTCACCACCGTGATGCAGCCGTCCTCACCACGAGCCGAGTACGACCGCTCGTTGATGAAGATCCGGCCCTCCTCCTTGTAGCGGAAACCACCACGCTCGTTGCCGCCACCGTAGCCGCCACCGCCGTAGCCGCCCTCGTTCCCCTTGCCTCCGTTGCCGTTCCCGTAACCGTTCCCGTTCCCGTAACCGTTCCCGTTCCCGTTCCCGTAACCGTTCCCGTTCCCGTTGCCGTTCCCCCTGTCGTTGCCGTTCCCGTTGCCCCTGTCGTTGCCGTTCCCGTTGCCGTTCCCTCTGTCGTTCCCGTTGCCGTTGCCGTTGCCGTTCCCGTTGCCGCCGTCAGCCAGCGGAGCAACAGCTTGCTGAACTGCCGGGGCGGACCCGGAAGCCGAGGCATACGTAATGCCGGTAGTAGCCAGAACCGCTGCGCCTGCTACGGCAGCGGTTACAGCGACTGTGCGCGTGGTCATGTCACTTCTTCCTGTCTCAGAGACGTCGGCTGGGCAGCCGACCTGAGACGAACGTACTTACCGCGCCATTACCTGTCATATCGGGATAGATCCACGGCATGACACCACAGGGCCGACCGGGTGTACGCACCCCACCCCCCGTCCACTCCAGAATTATCTGACGGGTCATCAAATAATAGGCAAGTAAGCCCTCCTGGCACAGGATTAGCCCTTCCGGGCGACATGCGCCCACCCCCTCACCCTCTCGGCAGCACCCCACCCCAACCCATCACCCCCCACAACACCCAAAGACCACACCCCACCTCCACGCTGAACAACCATCACCCAGCGCCCCACCGCCCCGCCCATCACCGTCCCGCCACAGCCAACACACCCTCACCACCCCAGACCGGCCACACCCGCACCAACCGGCACCACGACGGCGCACGCCCCCTCGCAGCGGTCGACGAAGTTTCAGGACCTTTGGCCACCCATGCATATGCGGCGCTCACGCCATCGAGCGGCTGCGACCTTTCCGACTGCCGCTGGGAGGCCGGTTGCCCGTTGATGGGCCGTGGGCGTGTCGCCGCGGATCATGCCGGACGGGCCGCGGGAGTGGTCCGAGCCGCTGCTCCTGAAGCCGAGCACAGGTTTCGCCACCCGGACCGGTCCGGGACATCGGGCCGCCGCCGGCATCGCTGTGGCGGCTCGGGATGACCAAAGACGGTGTACTGCGGGAGAGCCACCTTCACCGGGGGAAGCGGCACGACGACGATCCGTCGGTCCTTGCGCCGGAATGGCAGGCCGGCAAGCAGGCGTCTTGAACTCCTCACGCAATGCGGGACGCAGGCGTTGCCGGCAGATGGCCGCAGAGCCTGGAGTGAGGAAGTCCTGGTTGGATGTCGGCCTTGGCCGCCCAACGGATACGCAGGCCGCGGAAGCGGTTCACGGAGTCGACCGAGGCCTGGGAAGCGACGCGCCTCCCGTCGATCGTGACAGCGCCGAAGAGTGAGGCCCTCCCCGCCTCACTCATTCACAGATCCGGGAGGAAGGGCCCCTTCCCGGCCACCACGCAGACCGCCGTCCTCGCCATGACCAGCACGTTCAGACCAGCATCGATCCGGCGGTCGGCGGCGGACAACCTCCGGTCCCGCCGTTCCGGGTCGCACGTCCCCCTCGGCTCAACTCCGGACACGGAATGAGCTCGAACGGCTACTCCTCGCGTTCGTACTCAGCCTGCGCCCGCTTCTTGTCGAGTTCATCCTGGGCGGCGCGGTAGATGTCGCTGACGACCTTGCGGACAGCCTGGGTATCGGCCCCGGACGAGGCGTCCCGGATTCGGTCGGCCCACTCATCTACGCCTTGCAGATTTTCCGATTTCTCGCTCATATGACATTTGTACTCTTTTGAGGCTTCGCTTGTCTCCTCCACCAGTAGGTGAAGCGGCACTGGAGACCGCCCACAGACCGCGGCGGCGTAGGTGGCAGCGGCCAGGCGGGCCATCGCGCCGGGACAGCCGCGGCGGAGGCGAGCCGGGCCGGATCAGCACCAGTCCGCCCCGATCGATGTCGCCTGTGACGATCGGGGCTGCGGCTGTTCGTCCGGCCGCCCCAGGCACCTCTGCCCCGATGTCGGCACGTCACAGACGGTCGCAGCCCGAGCCCGCAGAGTCCCCAAGACCTGTTCAGCCTGCCGCAGAGCGCTCCTTTGCTCGCGCAGGGCGCCGGCGAGAAGCGGCGGGAATCGCTGCCGACGCCTTGATCAGCCCGCTCCGGAGCTTCGTGGAAAGCATGTAGCGGCCCCGGTAGCCATTCATCGTCCTGCCTCAACTTCCGTCACCACGTTGCTGTGAGTGATATGCGTCAGGAGGCCAGCGGCACCGAGGACAAATATCAGATGTAGACGATGGGGCAGCCACGCCGGATCGAATGCTGGGCAGCGCGCAGGAACAGTGCGACGTAGAAGGCTGTGTCCAGGTCACCGCCCCACGACCCCGGTCGAACGGCGGCCAGTTCCTTCGCTGCTCCGTCCATGAACCACGCGGTCAGGTCGAGGTTGTCGCACATCGCCGGGGTCTCGGCCGGCAGGTCGACAGCTGCCGCCAGCTTCTCCGCGATCGCCAGGGCCTGAGGAGCGCCGGCGACCATGGTCGAATCCGTGTAGCCGGAGTTGATGGGCAACCAGATCTCCTCGTCGAGGGACAGGGGCACGAGCACCGTCCAGCCACAGACGGTCTCCACTTCCTCCCGTGACAGGTGCGCCTGACACGGCTGACATCGATCCGAGAGCCGACAGGCCGCGCTTGCGTCGGAGCGTGAAACCGACACGGCCGACGTCCGGCGTCCGGCGTCCGGCGTCCGGCGTCCGGCGTCCGGCGTCCGGCGTCCGATGCATCTTGATGCGGTTGACGCGCCCTCACGTCCGGGGACGAAGAGGGCGTGCCGGGCCCCCGGGCACACACCTTTCTCGGCCCGTACGCCGGACGCAGTGAGCGCATCACTGATCTGCGTGCGCTGCTCCGCGTCAATGCATGGCCGAGCTCTGCGAAGAACCTGAGCACCCCGACGCCGTGGCCGGCCTTGCCGCTGGCGGCCTCCAGCAACGCGGGCGTGCGCTCCGGCCGGCTTCCGGTCTGCGGTGACCGCACCCCGCGTCGCCTGCCGAGGCGACCCTGGCGGAAGCATGCCCGGCAGGGCTCTGCAAGGACGCCGCCCACCGGGCACGCGCGGCAATGGGCCCACGACGAACCGGATACCGACCCGCCCCGGGGGTGTGCCGAGGGATACCCCCGCATACCGGAAGCCCCGGCCCGATTCCGACGGGCCGGGGCTTCCATGTCATACAGATACCCGCGTCACCACCTGTGGAGGTGGTCCCTCACCACTCCCTGCCGTAGTGGTCCCGGACCACCCGGAAGCTGCCCACGACACCGTTTTTGACGAACACGCCGCCACGGATGTGCTGACGGGTGAAGACACCGTTGCTGGTGCTCCAGGGACCGACCGTCGCAACCGGGGAACCGTTGTCGCAGGTCGCCCCGCGGAAGAACTCAACAGTCCGGCGGCTGTCGTTACGGACGTTGAAGCTCCGGGCACCCAGACCGCTCACCACCGTGATGCAGCCGTCCTCACCACGAGCCGAGTACGACCGCTCGTTGATGAAGATCCGGCCCTCCTCCTTGTAGCGGAAACCACCACGCTCGTTGCCACCACCGTAGCCGCCACCGCCGTAGCCGCCCTCGTTCCCCTTGCCCTCGTTCCCCTTGCCCCCGTTGCCGGCGTTGCCACCGCCTTCACCACCGAGCGGAGCCGCGTCGGGGGCGGCCTGCTGGACGGACGGGGCAGCAGCCGGGGCGGATCCGGCGGCCGAGGCGTAGGTGATGCCGGTAGTGGCGATGACCGCCGCACCCACTGCGGCAGCGGTCACGGCGACGGTACGCGTCTTCATGTCACTTCTCCCTTGTCTCTGAGGGTCGGCCGGGCAACCGGCCTGTGACGAACGTACTTATGGCGCCTTTAGCTGGCATCTCGGACGTATCGCCAGGGGGCCGACCGGGTGTACGCACGCCCCGCTCCGCCCGTCGATCGCCACATGACACGCCGTCAATACATGTAAAAATAAGCTTATTTGGCACATGATTAGGCCTTCTGGGCGACTTGATGACGTCCGATCACCCTGTCGGCAGCATGTCGCCCGGCCCCCGCACACCGAAAAACCTCACCCACCGCCCTGAACAGCCGTCACCGGCACCCCACCCCGACCACCCCGACCGACCACGCCCCTCTCGTGGACCAGGACGGCGTCGGCATGCCATGCACGTCCTGCGATCGCCACCATGGCCCGGGCCATCGACGGAAGAAGTCACCGGCCCGGAATGAAGGCGCAGCTCAGCCGGGCCATCGGCCAAGCGCCTGGCGGACCCATCGCTCGTAAGAGGTCACGTCGCTTCGAGCGCGCGTGTCTCTCACATCCCCTCTGCAGCAATGTGCTAGACAACTGCAGTAATCCGGTGCCCCACGCCGGACCCGCGGGACGGCCCTGATACCACGCCGATGGTGTCAGGGCCGTCGACGTTCGGTGAGGTCCGCCGACACGGTGGCGTGGTCGAACTGGATGACTCTTCTCGCCGGCACCGGCACGTCACCCTCGTCGCCGCCGCCCACCCCTTCCCGACCGAACATGCTCGTCATCGGTGGAGGCGACAACGGAGTGCCGCGTTCGGATACGACAACCACGACTCGACCTCGGCAGGATTCTATGAACGAGTGGCCTCGTAGTCGGGGAGTGCGGCCGGGGTGGTCCGGGTAGCCGGGCGCATGGTCAGGACCAGTACGGCCAGCCCGGCGAAGATGACCGCGGCGACGACACCCGTCACGTGCAGGCCGGCGGTGAACGCCTCCCGCGCGGTGTGCAACAGTTCCGCGCCCTGCCCGGCGGGAAGGCGCTCGCTGGCGGAGACCGCGCCGGCCAGCGAGTCGGATGTGCCGTCCGTCCGGCTGCGGTAGACCACCGCGGCCACCACACCGAGCAGCGCGAAGCCGAGAGAGCCGCCGAAGTAATTACCGGTCTCCGACATCGACGCCGCCGAGCCTGCGCGCTCCGGCGGTACGGACCCGACGACCAGCCCGGTACCCAGTGCGAACAGCGGACCGGTGCCCAGCGCCAGTACGGCGATGCCGATCATCACCAGCGGCAGGGCGCCCGCACCGTCGACGCCGACCAGTAGCAGGCTGCCCAGCGCCGACCCCACCAGCCCGCCGGCGATCGCGGTCGTCTGCTTCATCCGCCGGCCCAGCGCCGGCGCGGTCATGGTGCCGACCGCCACGCCCAGGCCCATGGGGGCGAACAGCACCGCCGACGCGAACGGCGAGTAGCCCAGCACGCTCTGCAGGTACTGGGTCACCAGCAGGCCCGTACCGGCCATGGCGATGCCGGCGAAGACCAGCGCGACGAGGACGGCCGTGAACGGGCGGTTGCGCAGCAGTCGCAGGTCGAGCAGCGGCGTCTCCAGCCGCAGTTGTCGGCGTACGAACAGGAATCCGATGGCGGCGCCGACGACGAGGGCCACCGACGAACCGGCCGGCTCGCTCTCGACGGTCAACTGCTTGATGCCATAGACCATCAAAAGTACTGCCACGAGCGACAGACCGACGCTGGCCAGATCCAGTCGGCCGGCCCGGTCGCTGCGGTACTCCGGCAGTAGGACCGGCCCGGCGAGCAGCAACAACGCCATCGCCGGCACGGCGACCAGGAACACCGATCCCCACCAGAAGTGCTGGAGCAGGAATCCGGCGAGTACGGGTCCGAGCGCGCCGCCGGTGAACTGGCAGGTCGCCCAGATCGCGATGGCCTGCCCACGCTGCCGTTCGTCGCGGAACATGTTGGTGATCAAGGCAAGTGTGGACGGCGCCAGGGTCGCGCCGGCGACGCCCAGCAGCGCACGCGCGACGATCAGTGTGAGCGGGTCGGCCGCGAAGGCGGCCACGACCGACAGCACCGCGAACGCCGCTCCGCCGATCATCAGCAGCCGTCGACGGCCGATCCGGTCGCCGAGCGTACCCATCGTGATGACCATGCCGGCCACCATGAATCCGTAGCTGTCACTGATCCACAGCTGCTGGACGTTGGTGGCACCCAGGTCGGCGCTCAGCCGTGGGAGCGCGAGGAGCAACGCCGTCATGTCCATCGCGACGAGCAATGTCGGCAGCATGAGGACGACCAGTCCCAGCCACGCCCGGTTGACTCGCATATCCGAAACTCCCTGTTCTCTCGACGTTTCGCCGGTTGGTCGGAGCGGTCGAGAGCTTCTTGACATCAGCACGGACGGAAATCTCTCGCGTCTGCCACGGTGGGGCGTCACCAGAAATGACGACCTCGCGATCCGGGCGATGCGATGGAGAAAACTCATGCGAACGTTCGGGCGGGGGATGTCAAGACGACGACGGCGGCTCCGACCAACCGGTCGAAGGGCCCAGCCGGGGCCCGCGAACCACGAGGAGTACAAGATGCAGTTCCTGATCAGCATGCACATCAACCCGGCCGTACTGGATGCGCTGACCGACGAGGAGAAGGCGGCGATCGGCGACGGCCACGGCAGGTTCATCGAGGCGGTGAAGAAGTCCGGCGAGCTGATCACCACGCAGGCGCTGGTCGATCCGTCCCAGGCCGCTGTGGTGTCCGTACGCAACGGCCAGCCGGTGGTGACCGACGGACCTTTCCTGGAGTCCAAGGAGTATCTGGGCGGCTTCTACCTGATCGACTGCGAGAACAAGGAGCGGGCGATCGAACTGGCATCGCAGATCCCGGACACCACGATCGAGGGTCTCGGGGTCGAGGTGCGGCAGGTGATGTTCGCTGACGGACAATTGGAGGCATGACAGCACGAGCCATCGAGGACCTGCTGCGTGAGCTCACGCCGCAGGTCCTTGGCGCATTGGTACGTCGGCACGGCCAGTTCGAAGGGTGTGAGGACGCCGTACAGGAAGCCGTCCTCGCCGCCACCGTGCAGTGGCCGGCCGAGGGAGTGCCGAACAATCCGCGCGGCTGGCTGGTGACTGTCGCGTCCCGGCGGCTCATCGACCAGATGCGCAGTGACCACGCGCGCCGCGAGCGGGAGTCGGCGACGGCCACCGAGGTGGTGCCCGAGGACGTACCGGACACCGACGACACGCTCGTCCTGCTGCTCCTGTGCTGCCATCCGACGCTGACCGCGGCCTCCCAGACCGCCCTGACGCTACGGGCGGTCGGCGGCCTGACCACTGCCGAGATCGCCCGCGCATTCCTGGTGCCGGAGGCCACGATGGCGGCCAGGATCAGTCGGGCCAAGCAGCGCATCAAGGCCACCGGGAGCTCGTTCAGCCTGCCGGAGGGCGCGGAGCGCGAGGAGCGACTACGGGTTGTCCTGCACGTGCTCTACCTGATCTTCAACGAGGGCTACACCGCCTCCTCGGGCAGCGAGCTGCACCGCGCCGACCTCGCGCACGAGGCGATCCGGCTGGCCAGGATGGTGCACACGCAGCTGCCCGAGGACGGCGAGGTGACCGGGCTGCTCGCGCTGATGCTGCTGACCCACGCCCGCCGGGAGGCACGTACAACCGCGGCCGGCGACCTGGTGCCGCTGGACGAGCAGGACCGTACGCGATGGGACCGCAGGCTGATCGACGAGGGCACCGAGCTGGTCAAGACGTCGCTGGCCGGCCCGGCGCTGGGGCCTTACCAACTGCAGGCCGCCATCGCCGCCACGCACGCCGACGCGGCGACGGCCGAGGAGACCAACTGGCCGCAGGTCCACACCCTTTACCTCATCCTGGAACGGATCGCGCCCAACCCGATGGTCACCCTCAACCGGGCGATCGCGCTCGCCGAGACCGAGGGCCCGTCGGCCGGGCTGGCCCTGCTGTCCACATTGGACAGGGACGAGCGGATGGCCGGGCACCACCGGCTGCTGTCCGTGCGGGCGCATCTGCTGGAGAAGACCGGCGACACGGCCGGGGCGTACGAGCACTACCGGCGCGCCGCGAAGTCCACCGCCAGCATCGCCGAGCAACGCTACCTGGAGTCCCGGGCCGGCCGGGTAGGAGCATAGATGCTGCCCCGATCCCTCCCCTGGTTCACACCCAGCTCCCGTGCACGGAGCTGCAGCAGGAAGCTGAGCGGTCCGACGCCCCGGCAACACCCCTTCGGGCGACGGCCCCGAATCCCGGTTCGGATCTGCCGGTGGCGGCTGGTAGGGGGACGATGGACACACTGAAAGCTATGCACGGGAGCCAGGGCGGCGAGGCTGTTCGCGCGGGCGGTGTGATGGACCTCTGAGGGGAAGGAGGGTCCGGCCGTGACAGAGGCCGACGGCCTGCTGGGCGACGCTGCGCCGGGAGCGGCTGATCCTTCGGCCGCTCCGGGCGGGCTGCTCGATGTGCTGGGTGTGGCCGCGGTGGTCCTGAACGCCGAGGGCCGGATCGCTCTGTGGAGCCCTCAGGCCGAGGAACTGTTCGGCTACACCGCCGGGGAGGCACTGGGCCGCAGCGCGATCCACCTGCTCATCGAGGAACAGCATCGAGAGCGGGTGACGTCGCTGTTCGCGCAGGTGATGGCGGGCTGCGGGGCCTGGGCCGGGGTATTCCCGGTGCGCCACAAGGACGGCAGCACCCGCCTGGCCGAGTTCCGCAACATGCGTCTCGAGGACGAGCACGGCCACCTCTACGCACTGGGCATCGCTTCCGACCGCGCCACGCTGCAACGGGTGGAGCGTGATCTGGCCTTGTCCATGCGATTGGTGTCGCAATCCCCGATGGGCCTTGCGGTCATGGACACCGACCTGCGGTACGTGCTGGTCAACCCGGCGCTGGAGCGCATCAACGGCCTGCCCGCCGAGCAGCACCTGGGCCGACGCGTCGGCGAGGTGCTGTCGTTCCTGGACGCCGACGCCACCGAATCGGCGATGCGGCGCGTGCTTGCGGACGGCGTGCCTCGGCTGAACCAGTTCACCACCGGCCGCACCGCGGCCGACCCCGGCACGGAGCACGCCTGGCGTGTGTCGTTCTACCGGCTGGAGGACGCGTCCGGACAAGTGATCGGACTGGCCACCTCGATCGTGGACGTCACCGAGCAGCTGCGGGCAGCTGCCGCCGCCGTCCGGACTCGGCGGCGCCTGGCCCTGATCGCCGACGCGTCCGCGCGGATCGGCACCTCCCTCGACCTCGAGGTCACCGCCCGGGAGCTGGCCGACATCGTCGTGCCGGAGTTCGCCGACATAGTCGCCGTCGACGTCCTCGACTCCGTGCTGGGGGGCACGCAACCCCACGACGACGGCGACACGGCGTCGTTCCGTGCGCTCGCGGTGAAGACCGCCTACCCCACGCCGGCAGTCCGGGCCGCCGACCCGGTCGGCGAACTGGCGAGTTACGACGCCACCCGGCTGGTCACGCAGAGCGCGAGATCCGCCCGCCCCGTCCTGGTGTCCCGCGTGCGGGAGAGCGACCTTGCCCGCATCGCCCGCGACGCGGAGGCCGCCACCCTGCTGAAGGAGGCGGGCCTGCACTCCTATCTCGCGGTGCCGCTGATCGCCCGCGGTGAGGTCCTCGGCGTGCTGGACCTCAAGCGCGCCCGCAATCAGCAGCCCTTCGACCACGACGATCAAGTCCTCGCTGTAGAACTCGCCGCCCGCGCGGCGGTATCCATCGACAACGCCCGCTGGTACCAGCGTCAACGCCGCGCCGTGCTCACCCTGCAGCGCCACCTGCTGCCCTCCGAGCCCGCTCCCAGGCCCGGACTGGAGATCGCCTACCGATACCAACCCGCTGCGGCGGCCGACGAGGCCGGCGGGGACTGGTTCGACGTCATCCCGCTGCCCGGTGAGCAGACCGCGCTGGTGGTCGGCGATGTGATGGGCAGCGGCATCAACGCGGCCGCGACCATGGGCCAGCTGCGCATCGCCGCTCGCACCCTCGCCGCACTCGGGCTGGAACCCGATGCCGTCCTCGCTCAACTCGACGACATCGCCGTGGGTCTGGACGGCGCCATGGCCACCTGCGTCTTCGCCGTCTACGACCCGCACCTCCTGCGCTGCCGCATGGCCACTGCCGGCCATCTGCCTCCCGTGCTGACCCGGCCGGGTCACGTGCCGAAATTGCTCGACCTGCCCACCGGAGCCCCACTGGGTGTCGGCGGCGTTCCCTTCGAGACGATCGAGTTCCATCTGGGTGTCAGCGACGAACTGGTCCTCTACACCGACGGGCTGGTCGAGACCCGCGACCAGGACATCGACGACCGCCTCCAGGCGCTCACCGACCTGCTCAGCACCCCCCGCCGTCCTCTGGAGGAGACCTGCGACCTCCTGCTGGGCGCGCTGCGCCACCGGGACGACCACGACGACGTAGCCCTGCTCATCGCCCGGACCCGACACATGCAGTCCGGACACGAGCCGTGAAGCCACGGCGCGGCGTCCTGACGGTCCCGTCCAGCTGCAGGGCTGCTCGTGGCCGAGGCGGCGCACGGCCTCCTCTGCAGCCGTGGTCCGTAGCCGCATACCTACGACGCAGAGGGCATACCCACCCTCCCGCGCAGGCGGGGCAGGCACTCGGTGGGCGCCTCGTCGGTGCGGCAGCGGAGGCAGGCCTCCGTCGGGGGCAGGGTCGGTCCCGGTCGGTCGGGTCATCAAGGCAACATGGAGGTCATGAGGGCTTCCCCTTCGGACGTGGCGAGTGCGGTCCGAGGCCCCACTCGGTCTCCGCGCTCACGGTCCGGCGGCGTCGCTTCGAAGCTTCGGCGCAGGGCCGCGTTGACAGCGGTTGGCAGTCGACGTATCCCGGAATCTGAGGGTGAAAGGCACGTTCGAGGCCGAAACCGGCCGGTGCGGATGCCGACCGCGATTCGCCGGGCCCGGACGCCGCGCCCCGGGCGCCGCGGAGCAGCCCCGGCACCTGCCCGACGAGGAGCATGGAGAAGGAGCGGGATCATGGCACGCTCGATCGGTATCGACCTCGGTACGACGAACTCTGTCGTCAGCGTTCTGGAGGGCGGCGAACCGGCTGTGATCCCGAACGCCGAGGGCGCCCGGACAACCCCGTCCGTTGTGGCATTCGCCAAGGGCGGCAACGTGCTGGTCGGCGAGGTCGCCAAGAGGCAGGCGGTGACCAATGTGGAGCGCACCGCCCGGTCGGTGAAGCGGCACATGGGTGAGGCGGCCTGGCGGTTCCCGGACTCCGGCAGCGTGGACGGGAAGCGCTACACCGCGCAGGAGATCTCCGCGAGAGTCCTGCAGAAGCTCAAGCGCGATGCGGAGGCCTATCTGGGTGAGGACGTGAGCGACGCCGTGGTCACGGTGCCCGCGTACTTCAACGACTCGCAGCGCACCGCCACGAAGGAGGCCGGGGAGATCGCCGGTCTCACGGTATTGCGGATCGTGAACGAACCGACCGCTGCGGCCCTGGCGTACGGTCTGGACAAGGAGAGCGACCAGACGATCCTTGTCTTCGACCTCGGCGGCGGCACGTTCGACGTGTCCCTCCTGGACATCGGCGAGGGCGTCGTCGAGGTGAAGTCCACCAACGGCGACACCCACCTGGGCGGCGACGACTGGGACCAGAGGATCGTCGACCACCTGGTGAAGCAGTTCAAGAACAACTACGGGGTCGACCTCGCCAAGGACAAAATGGCCGTTCAGAGGCTGCGCGAGGCCTCGGAGAAGGCGAAGATCGAACTGTCCGCGGCGACCGAGACGACCATTAATCTTCCCTACATCAGCGCCTCCGCCGAGGGCCCGCTGCACCTCGACGAGAAGCTCACGCGTGCCCAGTTCCAGAAGCTCACCGCGGACCTCCTGGAGCGCTGCAAGAACCCGTTCCATCAGGCCGTGAAGGACGCTGGAATCAAGGTCTCCGGCATCGACCACGTCATTCTGGTCGGCGGCTCCACCCGGATGCCCGCCGTCACGGGACTGGTGGAGGAGCTGACGGGCAAGGAACCGCACAAGGGTGTGAACCCGGACGAGGTCGTCGCGATCGGCGCGGCCCTGCAAGCCGGTGTCCTGAAGGGCGAGGTCAAGGACGTCCTGCTGCTGGACGTCACCCCGCTGTCCCTGGGTATCGAGACCAAGGGCGGCATCATGACCAAACTGATCGAACGCAACACCACGATCCCGACCAAACGCTCGGAGATCTTCACCACGGCCGAGGACAACCAGCCGTCCGTCCAGATCCAGGCCTACCAGGGCGAACGCGAGATCGCGGCCTACAACAAGAAGCTCGGCGTGTTCGAGCTGACCGGCCTGCCCCCGGCCCCGCGCGGCCTCCCGCAGATCGAGGTCAGCTTCGACATCGATGCCAACGGCATCATGCACGTCGCCGCGAAGGACCTCGGCACCGGCAGGGAACAGAAGATGACCATCACCGGTGGTTCCGCGCTGCCCAAGGACGACATCGAGCGGATGATGCGCGATGCCGAGGCCCACGCGGAGGAGGACCGCCGCCAGAAGGAGGCCGCCGACACCCGTAACAGCGCCGAACACCTCGTCTACACCACCGAGAAGCTCCTGGCCGAGAACACTGACAAGATCCCCGCGGACGTCAGGACGGACGTGGAGAACGCGCTGGCCGACGTCAAGGAGAAGCTCAAGGGCGACGACACCGCCGCCCTCCGTTCCGCCGTGGAACGAGCAGCCACAGCTGCTCAGAAGATCGGCACCGCCCTCTACTCGCAGGCCCGGACGGATCAGCCCCCCGGTCCTGCTGCCGACGCCGGACAGGGCGGCGAGGAAGAAGTCGTGGACGCGGAGATCGTGGACGACGACACCGCGAAGGGAGGCACGTGATGAAGCAGCCGGCCCGGCCCCCGCGTCCGGATCTCCCACCCCTCGTGGTCATCCGCGACCGCAGGAGCATCGATCCCGTCGCTCTCCGGCCCCGCCGACCCGAAGGTCAGGAGGCCACACCGTCGGCACACACGGCGGCGACGGCCGGCCCACCGGTTGCCGGCAGGTACGCCGCCCGCAGTCCGTCCGGCCCAGAGGACCGCATCCGGCAGCTGGAGGCGGACCTGGCCGAGCGCACCGAGGACCTGCAGCGGGTCAAGGCGGAGTACGACAACTACCGCAAACGTGTACGGAGGGACCGCCTCGCGATCCGGGAGGTGGCCGTCGCCAATGTCCTCGCCGGGCTGCTGCCCGTCCTGGACGCCATCGACCGGGCCCGCGCACAGGGCCACGTCACCGGTGGCTTCCACCGAGTCGCCGGGATTCTGGAGTCCCACCTCGCCGCGCTGGGCCTGCACAGCGTGGGCGAGGCAGGCGAACCGTTCGACCCCCACATCCACGAAGCCCTCACCTCCACCACCGCCTCCGGCACCACCGGCGCGACCTGCACCGAGGTGCTGCGCCCCGGCTACCGGGTCGGCGCACACCTGATGCGCGCGGCACAGGTGGCCGTAGCCGAGCGGCCGGCCCTGAGCCCATCCCCGCCCCGCTGACCAACGGCGGGACTTGCGGCCTCACCGCGACACGTGACCGGCCTACCGGTGGCGAGCCGAGGGCTGCCGTTGTCGGCGGAATGGAACACTCACCGGCTGCCGGGCTGTCCGGCCCCGGTCATAGCTCCCACTCCGCGTCGACGTAGCCCATGGTCCGGTTCATGGCGATGGCATTCGCGTTCGCGGGGTGATGGAGAGTCCGGACCGTGGTTACGCCACACAGCTCCGCGAAGCTCAGACCGAACGCCTTCATCGCGACGGAGATGCCACGGCCGCGATAGCCGGCTCTCACACCCGTCATCTCATTGAAGACGAAACCGCTGTGTTTCGACGACGCGGACATCCCCACCCATGTGTCGCCGTCCAGAGCGATCACAATGCCGCGTGGATCATAGGACGGGACCTCGATCCGCTGCTGGACATATTCGTCGAATGTGTAGAACTCACCCCTGTCCGGGATGTCGGCGGAACACTCCTTGTTCAGCTCATAGAGTGTGCGGCGATGATCGGGGGTGTCACCCAACGCTGCCAGCGTGGTCAATCGGATGCCGGCTCCGCGACACGCCGACAGATACGGTTCGAACCGTTGCACAGGGCATGTCGTCAGATCGAGTTCGAGCTTCACCCACTGGTCAGCCATGCGCTCCCCTTCGCTCCGGCATGATCCATTCCCACTCATCCTGCTGGATCGAGCGGGTGGCGGGCAACGCCGGGTCCCGTGGATCAGCTGCTCGGCCTGGCCGCAGACCGCTCGCGGAAGCGACCACTCGGTGCGCGTGGACGGTTCCGGGACAGGACCCGAGTACGGCTGTTCAACGTCCGGTCTGCATCGGTACGCGCCGTCGCCACCGGCCGGGCGGTCCACGGGACTTCACAGCGCGCCGTACAGCCCGGGAGCAACTCGGTCCCCGAGCCCACTGCGGGGCTGCCCACGCCGCTCGCGCGTGATCGCACGGGCGGGCTGCGGGCCACTGTATGCGCGCCGATGTACTGGGAGGTCTGCGCTACGCGGCCCGGCTCGACGAGTGACTTCCGCAGGCGCGTCCCTGGTCGCCCGGGAACGCCGCGCTGCATGTCGGGCTCCGCGGAGCGGTCGGCGCGGAGGCGGGCAAGCGGGGTTGTCACCTCCCGGATGGCCCCCCGGTCGGAGGGCCGGTGGGGGCAGGACATAGCGTGTGGGGTGGAGAGTACTAAGCCAAGCCTTACTTCCAATGCTCTCTGCCCGCGTTCAACCGCCCCATGGAACGAAGGAACAACAGCCCCATGACACGCCCTGTCCGCGTCGCCATTGTCGGAGCCGGCCCCGCCGGCATCTACGCAGCCGACGCGCTGCTGAAATCCGAGTGCGCACTGGACCCGGGTGTATCGATCGACCTGTTCGAGCGCATGCCCGCCCCCTTCGGCCTGATCCGTTACGGAGTGGCCCCTGACCACCCCCGGATCAAGGGCATCGTCACCGCGCTGCACCAGGTACTGGACAAGCCGCAGCTGCGGCTGTTCGGCAACGTCGACTACCCCCATGACATCGGCCTCGACGAACTGCGCTCCTTCTACGACGCCGTGATCTTCTCCACCGGCGCCGAAGCGGACCGCCCCCTCGACATACCGGGGATCGACCTCGACGGCTCCTACGGTGCGGCCGACTTCGTCTCCTGGTACGACGGGCACCCCGAGGTGCCGCGCACCTGGCCGCTGACGGCCGAGAAGGTCGCCGTTCTCGGGGTGGGCAATGTGGCCCTGGACGTGGCGCGCATGCTCGCCAAGACCGCGGACGAGCTGCTGTCCACGGAGATCCCGGCGAACGTGTACGAAGGCCTCAAGGCGAACAAGGCGCTGGAGGTGCACGTCTTCGGGCGGCGCGGTCCGGCGCAGGCCAAGTTCTCCCCGATGGAGCTGCGGGAGCTGGACCACTCCCCCAACATCGAGGTCATCGTCAACCCCGAGGACATCGAGTACGACGCGGGATCGGTCGAGACACGGCGGGGAAACAAGCAGGCGAACATGGTTGCCTCCACCCTGGAGAACTGGGCCATCCGGGACGTGGGCGACCGGCCCCACAAGCTGTTCCTGCACTTCTTCGAGTCCCCGGTCGAGGTTCTCGGGGAGGACGGCAGCGTGGTCGGCCTGCGGACGGAGCGGACGGAGCTGGACGGCACCGGCAACGTCCGCGGCACGGGACGATTCACCGACTGGGACGTCCAGAGCGTCTACCGGGCGGTCGGGTACTACTCGGACGAACTGCCGAAGCTTCCGTTCGACCCCACCTCCGGCACGGTCCCTCATGTCGCCGGACGGGTTGTCGAGGGTGCGGAGCCGATGCCCTCGGTGTACGTCACCGGTTGGATCAAGCGGGGACCGGTCGGCCTGATCGGCCACACCAAGGGCGACGCCAACGAAACGGTCGCCTGTCTGCTGGAGGACCGGGCCGCGGGCCTGCTGCCGGCCCCGACGCAGCCTGATCCGGACGCGGTCGTCGCCTTCCTCCAGGCGCGCGGTGTCCGCTACACCACGCGTGACGGCTGGCACCGCCTGGACGCTCACGAGCAGGCTCTCGGTGCGGAACAGGGCCGTGAGCGCATCAAGGTCGTGGAGCGCGGCGCCATGCTGGAGGCGTCCGGAGCCTGACCGTACGGCTGCGCCGCCGGTGGTCCCCCCGGCAGGGACC